>NZ_DAISHT010000081.1:14146-15511 GCF_036822375.1 Pseudoxanthobacter sp.
GCCGGCCGCCATGCGGCTCCGCCCGGCCCGCCGGCCGCCGCAACGCCGTGTGGGGCCGCGGGAATCGCGATTGTGGGGACAACGGCGAAAACGGTCGCTTCTAGGCCAAAGGTCTCATCGCGCGGCCGCGTTTTGTTTGTTAACAGTATTGAACGTTGCCACATTTCAGGCGGCGACCATAATGCGGACCGGCCACAAAAGGCCGGCCACTCACAACAGCCGGCGAAAAGCCGGCACGGATGCGGTGGCGCGGGCGGCGCCCGCCGTGTCTCAGGGAGGACCGCCCCCCGGTTGCCACGCCTGACGCGCATGGCGCCGGCCCCCGGAGCCGAACCGGCTTTCCTGCCCGGTCTGCTCCGGCCGCTGCGAACGGTGCCCCGCGCCGGTGGCGGGCGGAATGCGGCTGAGGCTGCATTCCGCCGCCCGCCACCGCCGGGCTGCCTGCGGCCGGGTGCAGGTTCCTGACCGGAACGCAGAGGAAGGCGGTCCGGCTCCGTGTCCGAGGAGGAAGCTCGAACATGGCCACCGCCACCGCACTGTCAGACACACAATCGCGCGCAATGAGCTCGGAAGAGCGGCGCGTCATTATCGCATCGTCGCTCGGCACCGTATTCGAGTGGTACGATTTCTATCTCTACGGTTCCCTTTCGGCGATCATCGCGCACCAGTTCTTTTCCGGTGTGAACGAGACGGCGGCCTTCATTTTCGCGCTGCTGGCCTTTGCCGCCGGCTTTGCGGTGCGCCCGTTCGGCGCCATCGTGTTCGGCCGCCTCGGCGACATGGTCGGCCGCAAATATACCTTCCTCATCACCATCATTCTGATGGGGGCATCCACCTTCGTCGTCGGCATCCTGCCGAGCTATGCGGCGTGGGGCATCGCGGCGCCGGCCATCCTCATTCTCCTGCGCCTGCTGCAGGGCCTTGCGCTGGGCGGCGAATATGGCGGTGCGGCGACCTATGTCGCCGAACATGCCCCGTCCGGCCGGCGCGGCTACTACACCGCCTACATCCAGACCACGGCGACGCTCGGCCTGTTCCTGTCGCTGCTGGTGATTCTGGGCGTGCGCGTGGCTATCGGCGAGGAGGCGTTCACCAGCTGGGGCTGGCGCATTCCGTTCATCGTGTCGGTGCTGCTGCTGGCGATCTCGGTGTGGATTCGCACCCAGCTCAATGAAAGCCCGGTCTTCAAGAAGATGAAGGAAGAGGGCAAGGCCTCCAAGGCGCCCCTTACCGATGCTTTCGGCAACTGGAAGAACCTGAAGGTCGTCATTCTGGCCCTGCTGGGTCTCACCGCCGGTCAGGCCGTGGTGTGGTACACGGGCCAGTTCTATGCGCTGTTCTTCCTGACGCAGACGCTGAAGGTGG
>NZ_DAISHT010000082.1:0-8299 GCF_036822375.1 Pseudoxanthobacter sp.
CCGATGATGAAGGCCAGCGCCGTCATCAGCACCGCGCGGAAACGCATGCGCGCCCCCTCCAGCGCCGCCTCGTAACGCGTCTTGCCGAAGAACTCGCGCTGCTCCTTGGCGAATTCCACGATGAGAATGGCGTTCTTGGCGGCGAGGCCCACAAGCAGCACGAGGCCGATCTGGGTGTAGACGTTGTTGGTGATGCCGACCACGGTCAGCGTCAGCGCCGCGCCGAGCACCGCCACGGTCACCGACATCATCACCGCCAGCGGGATGACCCAGCTTTCGTAGAGGCCGACGAGGAACAGATAGCCGAACGTAACGGCAAGGCCGAAGATCAGGATGACCTGAAGCGCGGTCTGGCTCGCCTCCTGATAGGACATGCTCGACCACTCGTAGAGATAGCCGGTCGGCAGGGTCTTGTTGAAGGCATCCACGATGGCCGCCATGGCATCGCCCGACGAGCGGCCCGGCGCGGCGGAGCCCGAAATCTGCACCGCCGGGTTCATGTTGTACTGGTAGACCAGATCCGACGACAGATGGATCTTCAGGTTCGCCAGCGTCGAGACCGGCACCATGTTGCCGTCGGCATTGCGCACATAGAGGCGGTTGATATCGCCGACCTTGGTGCGGAAGTCCGTCTCGGCCTGCATGTTCACCTGGAAGGTGCGCGCCAGCAGGTTGAACTGGTTGATGTACATCGACCCGAGGAAGGCCTGCAGCGTGCTGAACACATCGTTCACCGACACCTTCAGGCTTTCCGCCTTGGTGCGGTCCAGTTCAAGGAAGATGCGCGGCATGGAGGCCGAGAAGGTCGTCATCGCATAGGCGATGCGCGGGTCCTGATTGGTGGCCACGACCAGCGACATGGCCGCCTGCGCGATCTCCTGATAGGTCTGGCCGCCCACGGCCTCCAGCCGGAAGTCGAAGCCCGACGACTGGCCGAGGCCCGGGATGGCCGGCGGCTGGAACACCAGCACGTTGGCTTCCGGAATGGCGTTGAACTGGGCCTGCAGGCTGTGCGCCAGTCCGCCGGCACTGGTTTCCGGCGTGGTGCGCTCATCCCACGGCTTCAGTGCCAGAATCAGCGTGCCGACATTCGACAGCGCCGACTGCGTCAGGATCGAGTAGCCGGCGATGTTGATGACATGGGCGACACCCGGCGTCTTGGAGGCGATCTCCTGCATGCGCAGCATGGCATCGTCGGTGCGCGGCAGCGATCCGCCCGCCGGCATCTGCACGTTGACATAGAGAACGCCCTGATCTTCCTCCGGGATGAAGGCCGTCGGCAGCTTGGAGAACGTGACGCCCGCCGCAGCACCGGCCGCAACCGCGATGATGCCGGCGACGATGGAGCGCCGCGCGATCAGCCCCACGACCGACACATAGCCGTCGCGGGTCTTGTCGAGGCCGCGGTTGAACCAGAAGAACGGACCGCGGGTCGGTGCCTTGGGCTTGCTCAGCACCAGCGAGCACAGCGCCGGCGACAGGGTCAGCGCGTTGATGGCCGAGATGCCGACCGAGGCGCAGATGGTGACGGCGAACTGGCGGAACAGCTCGCCGACGATGCCCGGCAGGAAGGCCACCGGGCCGAACACCGCAAACAGCACCAGCGTGGTGGAGATGATCGGGCCCGTCACCTGCGTCATCGCCTTGATGGACGCCTCGCGCCGGTCGAGCCCCTCCTCCTCCATGATGCGCTGGACGTTCTCCACCACCACGATGGCATCGTCCACCACAAGTCCCACGGCAAGCACCACGGCGAACAGGTCGATGGTGTTGGCCGAGAACCCGAGCGCCGCCAGCACCACGAACACGCCGATGAGCGAGACCGGGATGGTGACGGTCGGCACGATGGTCGCCTTGATGTCCTGCAGGAACACATAGACGACGATCAGCACGATGATGCCGGCCTCGACGAGGGTCTTGATGATCTCGTTGATGGAGGCCGTCACGAACAGCGTCGAGTCGTAGGTGATGGCGACGCCGACGCCGGGCGGCAGGCGGGTGCGGATCTGGTCGAGCTGCTTGGCCACGTCCTGCATGACCGTCAGGGCGTTGGCATCCGGCAGCTGGTAGAGGCCGATGATCGCGGCCTGATCGCCGTTGAGGCGGGAGACCTGCGTATAGGTCTGCGCGCCGAGTTCGACGCGGCCGATGTCGCGGATGCGCACCACCGCGCCGTCGTCGCCGGTGCGCAGGATGATGTTGCCGAACTCCTCCGGCGAGACCAGACGGCCCTTGGTGGTGATCTGCATCTGGATCACCTGGTCCTTCTTGGTCGGCGGACCGCCGATCTGGCCGAGGGCGGCCTGAATGTTCTGGTTCTCGACCGCCCGCGCGATGTCGTTCGGCGAGATCTTGAGCGCCGTCATCTTGTCGGGATTGAGCCACAGGCGCATCGAATAGTTGAGGGCGCCGAACAGCGTGGTGCTGGCAATGCCGGGAATGCGCTGGATCGGCGTCTGAACGTTGATGGCCGCGTAGTTCGACAGATAGATCGGGTCGAGCCCCTTCTCGGTCGGATAGACCGAAACCGCTGCCAGCAGGTTGGTGGACTGCTGCTGGATGTTGACGCCAAGCTCGTTGACGAGGGTGGGCAGCTGCGGCTGCGCCAGCGCCACGCGGTTCTGCACGTCGACCTGTGCGATGTCGGGGTCGGTGCCGACGGCGAAGGTGACCTGCAGGGTATAGGTGCCCGCCGACGACGACACCGACGACATGTAGATCATGCCGGCGACGCCGTTGACCTGATATTCGATCGGCTGGGCCACCGTCTCGGCGATGGTGGCGGCATCCGCGCCCGGATAGGACGCGGTGACCTGCACCACCGGCGGGGTGATGTTGGGGTACTGTGCCACCGCCATCGAATAGATGCTGAGCGCACCGGCGATGGTCAGCACGATGGAGATGACGAAGGCGAGTCTCGGGCGGGCGATGAAGATCGCTGAGAACATGGGTTACTTCCCGGCCGCGGGCGCTGCGTTCTGCGTCGTGGCCGCGCCGGTCTTGTCACCGCCGCTCTTGCCGTCTGCCTTGCCGGCATCCGTGGCCGCGCCCGTCGCACCGGGATCGGCAACGTCGAGCGGATTGGAGGCCTGAGCCGGCGTGACGACCGTGGGCGCCACGACCATGCCGGGCCGCACCTTCTGCAGTCCGTCGGTGATCACGACATCGCCGACCACGAGGCCGGAGGTGATGGCATAGCCGCCCGAGGGCACGATGGTGGCGCCGTCGAAGGTGATGGCGCGCTGCACCGCGCGGTTTTCGGTATCGATGACGAACACATAGGCGCCCTGCGGCCCCTGCAGCACCGCGCTCTGCGGCACCACCGGCATCTGCCGCTTGTCGCCGATCTGCACCGAAACCGTCACATACTGGCCCGGCAGCAGGAAGCTGTCGGGGTTGGTGAACTCGGCGCGCACCGCCACGGTGCCGGTGTTCTGGTTCACCACGTTGCTGATGAACTCGATCTTGCCGGGGTGCGAATATTTGGTGCCGTCGGGCAGGCGCAGGGTGGGGATCAGCTGGTCGCTGACGCCGCCGGTGGCGGCTGCCTCGGTCGCCTGCTCGGCGGCGGCAGCCGACTTACCCTTGGCGGCATCGCGCATGATCAGCACATAGGCCTTTTCCGGCACGGCGAACACGACGCGGATCGGGTCCATCTGCACCAGCGTGGCCAGCGTGCCGGAGGCCTCGTTGACGAGGTTGCCGACGGTATAGTTCGTCTTGCCGATGCGCCCGGCGATGGGCGCGGCCATGGTGGTGTAGGAGAGGTTGAGCTGGGCTTCCTCGACGTTGGCCTGGGCCTCCTGAATGGAGGCCTGCGCCTGCTGCACCGAGGCGGCGGCAATGTCGCGGTCCGCGGTCGCGGTATCGACGATCGCCTGCGAGACGGTGCCGCTCTTCACCAGCGCCAGCTGGCGGTCGAGGGTGAGCTGCTTCTGTTCCACATTGGCCTTGGTGGAAGCAAGCTGGGCATTGGCGGCGGCAAGCTGGCCCTGCGCCTGCGCCAGCGCCGCCTGGAAGGGCGCCTGCTCGATCTGGTAGAGCAGCTGCCCGGTGCCGACGAACGCGCCTTCCGTGAAGGCGACCTGATCGAGGAAGCCCTGCACGCGGGCCTTCAGGTCCACCTGCTGGATCGCCTCGACGTTGCCGACGAAATCGCGCTCGTCCGTGACGTCCTCGTTGACGATCGGCACGGCGATGACGGAAGGGGCCGGCGCGGCGGCGGCGGGCTTGTCGGCGGCCAGAGCCGGCGCACTGAAGGCCGCCCCGAGACCCAGCCCCGCCAGCATGCCGGCCGCCAGCCCGCGCAGCCAGTTCCGCGATGCGCCGGCGGCCCGCGGTGCAGCGGCAGACGCGCTGCACGCCCGGTGGCCGGAACCGCGGCCATTCTCGTCGCACCATGTTGATTGCGTCATCGGGGTCTCCGAACCTCGGATACAGTAAATGGCTGGGCCCGGCTCCTGAACCAGATGCGATCAGGCCAGGTGCGATCGGGCCAAGTGTTCGTGGCCCAAGTGTTAGTGGCTCCGGGCGCTTTTGAAAACCAAAACCGGTTCGCCGGGCTGTCGTAACCGGCCGGCGCCGGTAATTTTGAACGGCGGCTGTTACTGAAGCGTAACGGCCTGACCGCCCCGCCCCTTACGGCAGGAGAGCATTCGCGTGGCGCAGCGCAGAAAAAACAGGCGCCGGGGCCCGGCCGGCGGCCGCGGCAGCTGCCGGTTTGTGTGCACAGCAATGGCTTTTCTTGCCGCCGGCGCCGGGGCGGCGGCGGCCGGCGGCGCGGCGGCCCTCTGGCCGCGCCCGGCCGCGGCCGCCCGGGCGCCGGCCTGCCCGCCGCAGCCGGCCGCTCCGGCGACCGTCGTCGCTGCCGACGGTCCGCTGTCGCTGCGGCTTGCCGACGGGCGCACCGTTCGCCTCGCCGGCCTCGTCGTGCCCGCCGATATTGCCGGCGCCGCAGAGGCCGCGCAGGCCGCCCTCGGCGCGGCCTCTGCCGGGCGGCGGGCCTGCATTCTGGCAACCGGCCCGGCCGATCGCTGGAACCGCCTGCCGGCACGGGTGATCTGGGCCGAAGCCGCCGGCCCGGCCTGCCTTCCGCCGCCGCAGGGCGGCGACGGCCCGGCAGAAGCGCTGGTGGCCGGCGGGCTTGCGGTGCTGTTTACGGCCGCCGGCGAGGCCCCTTCCGGCAATGTCCCTTCCGGCGACATCCCTGCCGGCGACATCCCTGCCGGTGCCTGCGCGGCCGCCGCCTCCGCCCTGCCGTCTCTTGCCGCGACCGAAGAGCGCGCCCGGCAGGCCGGACGCGGACTGTGGGCCCCGGAAAAAGGCCTTGTGCGGCGGGCCGACGATCCCCACCTCGCCCGTCAGGCCGGCCGGTTTGCGGTGGTGGAAGGGCAGGTGCGATCCGTCGGCATGGCCGGTAAGACTTTTTTCCTGAACTTCGGGTCACGATGGATTATTGATTTCACGGTGAGGATTGCGGAAAGCGACCGGGCCGGGCTTGCTGCCAGAGGTCTTGATCCGGAAACGCTTGCCGGCAGGACGGTTCGGGTGCGCGGCTGGCTTGAGGAAAGGGACGGCCCGCAGATTTCCCTCGCCGCGCCGGCTGCGCTGGCACCGGCGGAGGACCCGCCCGGCACCGGAGGCCGCTGAGCCGCCCGCGCCGGGTGGCGGACGGGTCCGGCGGCGGCGCGCTGCGAGGGGCAGCGGAGCCGCGCGGCGGCAGATGAGACGGCGGGGGTTGCCCGGCCGGCAGAGGTGGGGCCTCAAGGGGCACAGTGCGGCAGATCGGATGATGACGGATCGCATGAAGGCAGAGCACGGCGGACCGCAGGGCCGGGACGCAGGGGCTGAGGCGGCGCTGTCTGCCCCGCCGGCCCGTGCGGCCGCGCGGCCGGTTGCCGCACGGATGGCGCCCCTGCCGGCTCTGGCCGGTTTGCTGGCGTCTCTGCCGGCGCTCGCCGGTTTGCTGGCGGCCGGGCTGCTGCTGGCGGCCTGCACGCTGATCGAGGCGGCGCCGCCCACCATCGAGGTTGCCGCCCCGGCCACCTCGCGCACCATTTCCTCCCCCGAGGCCAGCCTTGGCGCGCGTGAGCATCCGCGCATCGTGGCGGCCTATGGCGGCGTCTATTCCGACCCCAAGGTGGAAGCCGCGGTGGCCCGTGTCGTCGGCCGGCTGGTGGCCGTTTCCGACGATCCGACCCGCACCTATCGCGTCACCATCCTCAATTCGCCCACCGTCAACGCCTTCGCGCTGCCGGGCGGCTATGTCTATGTCACGCGCGGGCTGCTGGCGCTGGCGGAGGATTCCTCCGAAGTCGCCGCCGTCATCGCCCACGAGATGGGCCACATCACCGCCCAGCATGCCTTCGCCCGCCAGCAGCGTGCGGAAGCCGCGGCCGTGGTCACCCGCGTGGCCGATGCCGTGCAGGATACCAGCGCGGCGAAGTCCGCCGTGGCCGCCGCCCAGCTATCGCTGGCCCGGTTCAGCCAGTCGCAGGAGCTGGAAGCCGACAAGATCGGCGTCGGCACGCTGGCGCGCGCCGGCTACGACCCGTTTGCCGCCGCCCGCTTCCTGACCGCCATGGGCCGGTTCTCGCAGCTCAGCGCCGCCCAGCAGGCCGCCTCCGACAAGCAGCCGGACTTCCTGTCCTCCCATCCCGCCACGCCGGAGCGCGTGGCCCTTGCCACCCGCGAGGCCCGCCAGTTTTCCGGCCCCGATGTCGGCGATCAGGACCGCGATGCCTACCTGAAGGGCCTCGACGGCATGCTCTACGGCGACGACCCGCGCGAGGGCTATGTGCGCGGCACGCTGTTCGCCCACAGCCTGCTCGGCATCAGCTTCCGCGTGCCGGACGGCTTCACGCTCGACAACACGCCGAAGGCGGTGCTGGCCAGCGACGGCGGGCGCATCGCCATGCGCTTCGACGGCGTCGACGTGCCGGCGGGCAATTCCCTGACCGATTATCTGCGCTCCGGCTGGGTCAACGGCCTGATCGAGGATTCGATCCGCACCGCCACCATCAACGGCCTGCCGGCGGCCACCGCGGCGGCGATTTCCGATGGCTGGTCGTTCCGCATCGGCCTGATCCGCGCGCCCGGGCGCACCTACCGCTTCATCTTCGCCACCGCCAACCCGTCCGCCGCGTTCGAAAGCGCATTCACCACCACGCTGCAGAGCTTCCACCAGCTGACCCCGGAGGAAGCGCTGGCGCTGAAGCCGCTGCGCATCCGCATCCTGCGCACGCAGGCCGGCGACACGGTGGATTCGCTCGCCCGGCGCATGAAGGGCGCCGGCGCCTATTCGCGCGAACTGTTCGTGGTGCTGAACCAGCTCGACCCCGCCCAGCCGCTCGTGCCCGGCACGCTGGTGAAGATCGTGGCCGACTGAGCGGCGGGGGATTCCGCCCGCCGGCAAAGCGCTCTAAGAAGGGAACCCCTGCAGGCGGCACCGGGCGGCGCGGCCCGGGAAGCGGAGGAGACGGCATGCGCGAAAGCCCGACCCCGGAAGCGACCGGCACGGCGCCGGCGGCCGCCGTGCGGCATGCGCTTTATTACGCCCCGCGCCCCTCAAGCCTGCTGGCCCGCCTCGGCAGCCGCTGGCTCGGCCGCGATGCGGCGAGCGGCGCGGCGCTGGCCCAGCCGGATATTCCCGGCCTCGACGCAGCCGGCTTTGCCGCGCTCACCGTCTCCGCCCGCCGCTATGGCCTGCACGCCACCCTGAAGGCGCCGGTCGCGCTGGCCGCGGACGAGACGGAGGCCGGATTTGCCGCGGCCCTCGATGCCTTCGCCCTGACGCGGGCGCGCGTTGCTATTCCGGCGCTGGAACTGCGCCGCCTCGGCCGTTTTCTGGCGCTGATGCCGGCCGGCCCGGTCCCCCCGCTCGACGATCTCGCCGCGGCCGTGGTGAAGCACTTCGACCGCTTCCGCCGCCCCCCGGCGGCTGAGGAGCTGGCCCGCCGGCGCGGGGCCGGCCTTTCCGCGCACGAAGAAGCCCTTCTCGCCGCGTGGGGCTACCCTTATGTTCTCGATGCCTTTCGCTTCCACATCACCCTCAGCGACGGGCTCGACGGGCCGGTGGCCGATGTCGTGGAGGCGGCGGCGCGCCGCCACTTCGCTCCCGTGCTCGGCCGGCCGGTGGTGGTGGACGCTCTCGCCCACTTCGTCGAACCGGCCGCCGGGGCGCCGTTCCGGCTGGCCCGCTTCGTTGCGCTGGGCGGCCCGGCCGCCCGCACGCTAGCCTGAACTGCCTGCCTGAACTGCCTGCCTGATTTTTTCGCCTGAACTGCCCGCCTGAACTGCC
>NZ_DAISHT010000082.1:8399-15007 GCF_036822375.1 Pseudoxanthobacter sp.
GCCTGAACTGCCTGCCTGATTTTTTCGCCTGAACTGCCCGCCTGAACTGCCGCCCGGCCGGTCCGGCCGCCGGCGGCCTGCCCCAGAAGGAGACCGGTGATGTCGCCGCCTGATCTCGTGCTCGCCAATGCCCGTCTCGTCCTGCCGGAACGGGTGGTCCACGGCGCGGTGGTGGTGCGCGACGGCTTCATCCATGCCGTTGAGGAGGGCGTGACGCGGCCGGCCGGCGCAATCGACTGTGCCGGCGACTATCTGCTGCCGGGGCTGGTGGAACTGCACACCGACCATCTGGAAAGCCACTACATGCCGCGCCCGGGCGTGCGCTGGGATGCGCTGGCCGCCGTGCAGGCCCACGACCTGCAGGTGGCGGGTTCTGGCATCACCACGGTGTTCGATGCGCTGCGCGTCGGTTCCGACCCCGATGCCACCGACGTCGGCCGCGACACGCAGATTCTCGCCGATGCCATCGGCCGGGCCCGCAAGGACCGGCGGCTGCGGGCCGAGCACTTCCTGCATCTGCGCTGCGAGGTGCCGGCAGCAACCGTGGTGGCCGAGGCCGGGCCGCTGTTTGCCGCCGGTCTGGTGCGGCTCGCCTCGCTGATGGACCACACGCCCGGCCAGCGCCAGTTCGTCGACCTCGCCCAGTACCGGCGCTATTATCAGGCCCGCGCCGGCTTCAGCGACGACGAGATGGAAGCCTATGTCACCTATCGCCAGAAGGTGGGGGCCGAGGCGGGCGCGGTGAACCGCCCGCAGCTCGTCGCCATGGCCCGCGCCGGCGGCGCCATTCTGGCCAGCCACGACGACGCCACCCCCGCCCATGTGGCCGAGGCGGTGGCGGAGGGCGTGCGCATCGCCGAATTTCCCACCACGACGGACGCCGCGCAGGCGGCCCGTGCGGCGGGCCTCGCCATTCTGATGGGGGCGCCGAACGTGGTGCGCGGCGGCTCGCATTCCGGCAATGCCTCGGCCACGCAACTGGCCGAACAGGGCCTGATCGACATCCTGTCGTCGGACTACGTGCCCTTCAGCCTCATCCATGCCGCTTTCCTGCTGCCGGAGCGCGCCGTCGGCGTCAGCCTGTCGGAAGCCGTCGGCTTCGTCACCCGCCGGCCGGCGCTGGCCGCCGGCCTCACAGACCGCGGCAGCCTGACGCCGGGGCTGCGCGCCGACGTCGTGCGCGTGCACCGTCCGCCCGGCACGCTGCCGCAGGTGGTTTCCGTCTGGCGACAGGGAACCCGCGTCGCCTGAGCCCTCGCCCGTTGCCATGCCGGCCGCGGCCGGCCCTGTTCCCGGCCGGCGCTGCCGCCGGCCGCCTGCCCGGAGTTCTGCCCCCGTGAGCGATGCATCCGCCCCCGCCGCCCCGATCGGCTTCGACGACTTCCTGAAAGTCGACATCCGCGTCGGCACCATCGTCGCCGCCCTGCCCTATCCGGAAGCCCGCAAGCCGGCCTTCAAGCTGGAAATCGATTTCGGCCCCGAGATCGGCATCCGGCGCTCTTCCGCGCAGATCACCGTGCATTACGAACCGGAGACGCTGGTGGGCCGCAAGGTGCTGGGGGTGGTCAATTTTCCCCCGCGCCAGATCGGCCGGTTCATGTCGGAGGTGCTCACCCTCGGCCTGCCGGACGAGAACGGGGCCGTGGTGCTGATCCGGCCGGATCTCGATGCCGTGCCGAACGGCGCGCGGCTGTTCTGAACAGCCCCTCTCCCCTTTCCGGACGGAACGGAACCTGCCATGCCCCTTCGCCCCGCCGCGCTGGCCGCCGGCCTCAGCCTCGTCCTTGCCCTCGGCCCCCTTGCCCTCGGCCCCCTTGCCGCCCCGGCGGCCGCCGGCCCGGTGGTGGTGGACGGCCGTGACATTGTGGTCGATGGCAGGCCGTTCGTGGTCCACGGCGCCGCCGGCTGGGAGCGGCTCGACGAACTGAAGACCCTCGGCGCCAACGCCATCCGCACCTACGGCGATCTCGGCGGGCCGCTGCTGGACGCGGCGCAGCAGGCGGGCCTGAAGGTTGCCCTCGGCTTCTGGCTGGAGCCGCCGCGCCGCGGCTTCGACTACTCCGACCCGAAGGCCGTGGCCGGGCAGATGAGCCGGCTGGAAGCCTTCGTACAGGCCAACCGCAACCATCCTGCCCTGCTGCTGTGGGGCATCGGCAACGAGGTGGAGGCAGAGGCCGCCGACCCCGATCAGGTCTATTCGGCCATCGGCAAGGCGGCGCGGCGCGTCAAGGCGCTCGACCCCGATCACCCCACCATGGCCGTTCTGGCCGAGACCGGCGACGACAAGGTGCGCCGGCTGATGGCGCTGGCGCCGGATATCGATGTGCTCGGCGTCAATTCTTATGGCGAGGCCATCCCCACGGTCGTCGCCCGCGCCCGTGCGCAGGGCTGGAAGGGACCGGTGATCGTCACCGAGCTTGGCCCCCTCGGCCAGTGGGACGCGCAGAAGACGCCGTGGGGCGCGGCGGTGGAACCGGATTCCGGCGACAAGGCCGCCCGGCTGCAGCGCTATCTGCGGGCGCTCGAAAAGGATGGCGCCGGCGAATTCGTGTTCTTCTGGGGCCAGAAGCAGGAAGTGACGCCGACCTGGCACGGCCAGCTTCTGGAAAGCGGCGAGTGGACGGAAACGGCCGAGGCCATGGCAGCGGTGTGGGGCGGGCAGACGCCCGGCGGCGACCGGGCCCCGCGCATCGCCGCTTTCGCCCTGGAGGGCGGGGATACGGTGCCCGCCGGCCGGCCGCTGCGGGCGCGGCTGGCGGTCGGCGATCCCGACGGCGACCGGATGACCGTGGAATGGACGGTGCTGGCCGAAAGCCGCGACCTGAAGACCGGCGGCGATGCCGAATCCCGCCCGCGGGCGTTTCCTGCCGCGGTGAAGGGCGATGCCACCGGCGCAACCGTGAGCGGCCTTGCCCCCGGCGCCTACCGCCTGTTCGTGACCGTGCGCGACGGTCGCGGCGCGGCGGCGACGGCCAACCGGCCGTTCCTGATCGAATGATCCTGCGGGCCACCGCAGGATCCGGCCGCCGGAACCGGCCATGATGGCCCGGCGGACAGACCGGGCAGAAGGCCGGGCAAGAGGCGGGGCAAGAGGCCGGGCGAACCGGCCCTGTCCGGGAAGGAAGCGTGCGTTCCGATGATCACCGATCCGTGGTTCTATGCCATCGCCGTGCCGACGATCATCCTGATCGGCATTTCCAAGGGCGGCGTTGCCGGCGGTCTGGGGCTGCTCGGCGTGCCGCTGCTGGCCATGGTGGTGCCGCCGCTTGAGGCCGCCGCCATCCTGCTGCCGCTGCTCATCGTGATGGATATCCACGGCGTGTGGGAATATCGCCGCGATTTCGATGCCACCAACATCCGCCAGATGGTGCCCGGCGCCGTGATCGGCACGATCGTTGCTGCCGCCACCGCCCATGCGGTCACCGACAACGACGTGCGGCTGATGGTGGGGCTGATTTCGGTGCTGTTCGCACTCAATGCGTGGTTTTCCGCCGTCAGCCGCCTTGCGGCCCGCGCCAGCCGCAGGCCGACACTGGGGCGCGGCCTGTTCTGGGGCGCCATGGCCGGCTACACCAGCTTTCTCGCCCATGCCGGCGCGCCGCCGGCACAGGTGCACCTGCTGCCGCAGCGCATGGCAACCCGCACCTATGTGGCAACCACGGTGGTGTTCTTCTTCGTCACCAATGCCATCAAGGTGCCGCCCTACCTGATGCTCGGCACCCTCGACCGCACCACGCTGCTGACCTCGCTGGTGCTGTCGCCGCTGGCCCCGATCGGCATGAAGATCGGGTTCTGGACGGTGAAGGCGATGCCCTCGGCCGCCTTCTACCGCCTCGCCTGGTGGCTGGTGTTCGTCATCGGCCTGAAGCTGCTGGCCGACGGGCTGGGCCTCACCTGAGACCCGCCCGGTCGTCGGAGCCGGCTTTCTCAGCCGCGCGGCGGCGGGTTCAGCCGGTTGACGTGCCCCATCTTGCGGCCGGGGCGGGCTTCGGCCTTGCCGTAGAGGTGCAGGTGCGCACCCGGTTCGGCCAGAATGGCAGACCAGCGGCCGGCGTCGTCGCCGATCAGATTTTCCATCTCCACCGGCGCAATCAGCCCGGCGCGGCCGAGCGGCCAGCCGGCAACCGCGCGCACATGCTGCTCGAACTGGCAGGTCTCGGCGGCGTCCTGCGTCCAGTGGCCGGAATTGTGCACCCGCGGCGCGATCTCGTTGGCCACCAGCCGCTCGCCGTCGGCGTCGCGCACGAGGAAGAGCTCCACCGCCAGCGTGCCGACATGGCCGAGGGCAGCGGCCACCTTCGTGCCGATCTCGCGCGCCGCCGCGGCGGTGGCCGCCGAGACCGTCGCCGGAACGGTGGTGTATTTCAGGATGTGGTGCTCATGGCGGTTTTCCGCCACGTCGAACGGCACGACCGTGCCGTCGAGCCCGCGCGCCAGCACGATGGAACATTCCAGCACGAACGGCACGAAGGCTTCGAGAATGGCCGGCTTGGCGCCGATGGCGGCAAAGGCGGCCCCGGCATCGAACCCCTCCCGGATGATCGTCTGCCCCTTGCCGTCATAGCCCATGCGCCGGGTCTTGAGCACCGCCGGCAGGCCGATGCGGACAGCGGCGGCCTTCAGGTCTTCCGCACTGTCGACCGCCGCGAAGGCGGCCACCGGAATGCCGAGACCGGACAGAAAGGTCTTCTCGGAAAGCCTGTCCTGACAGATCGCCAGCGAGCGCGGCCCCGGCCGCACCGGAACGGCCGCCGCCAGCACGGCGGCGGTGCGCTCCGGCACGTTCTCGAACTCGTAGGTGACCACATCGACCGCCGCGGCGAAGGCCTGCAGCGCCGCCTCGTCCTCATAGGCGGCCACCGTGTGAGCGGTCGCCACCTCGAAGGCCGGGCTCAGCGGATCGGGGCAATAGACATGCACATGAAGCCCGAGGCGCGCGGCCGCCACCGCGATCATGCGGCCGAGCTGGCCGCCGCCGAGAATGCCGAGGGTGGAACCGGGCGCCAGAACGGGACCGGCCGGGGAGCCGGCTTCCGCCGGCGCGCTGTCGAGGCTCATCTCGGATCACCTTCAGATCGGGCGGGCGGGGCCGCCCGGCAGGGGAGGCCGCGGCCACGGGCCCGCGCAAGCCGGCCGGTCAGGTCTTCACCGCCGGCGATCCGGCCGCATCGCCCGGCGCGGAATGTCAGGAGGGCTCAGGCGGCGTCCATGTCCGGACGGTCCGGCACCGCGGCGGTGCGCTCCGCCCGCCAGGCATCGAGCCGGGCGGCGATTTCCGCATCGGTCGTGGCCAGCACGGCAACCGCCAGCAGCGCGGCATTGACGGCGCCGGCGCGGCCGATGGCCAGCGTGCCGACCGGAATGCCCGCCGGCATCTGCACGATCGACAACAGGCTGTCCTCGCCCGACAGCGCCTTGGATTCCACCGGCACGCCGAACACCGGCAGCGGCGTCATCGCCGCCACCATGCCCGGCAGGTGAGCCGCGCCGCCGGCCCCGGCGATGATGATGCGGAAGCCCTCGTCGCGGGCGCCCTTGGCGAAGGCGACCATGCGGTCCGGTGTGCGGTGGGCGGAAACCACGCGCACATCGTGCACGATGCCCAGTTCCGTCAGCGTGTCGCTGGTGTGGCGCATGGTCGCCCAGTCGGAGGTCGACCCCATGATGACAGCCACCCGCGGCTTGTCGTCGGTTTCCTGAACCACGCTGATCCCCTCGCGCACGCTGAAAGCCTCGTGCCTGCCGGCAGGCCGCCATCCGCGCTCCGGGCGCCGGACGGCCGGAAAGTGGCGGCATTAACGGAAAGAGCGCGCCCGCGCAAGCACCGCCCCGGCGGGACGGCGCGCGGGCGACGCCCTCAGGCGATGATGTCCGGCAGCATCTGGTCTTCCAGAAAGGTGATGCGGTCCTTCAGCAGCAGCTTGCGCTTCTTCAGCCGCTGCACCTGAATGAAATCGGCATGGGCGGAAGCGGCCAGCGCGGCAATGGCGGCATCGAGGTCGCGGTGCTCCTGCCTCAGGCGCGCCAGCTCCAGCCGGGCGGCGGTTTCTTCCTCTTCGGTCATTGCGGCCTCCAGCCGGTGGCACCGGCGGGGCAGGCCCGGACCGCCCCCTTCATGCGGCCCAGACCGCAGACCAGGTCGCCGGCCATGCCGCAGACCCCGCAACGCGACTTTCCGCCCGCCATTCGCTGCCCATCACGTTCCCGCGGCGCTGCAGGGCCGCTCATCCACTCAACGCTTCGCCCGGACGCCGCCGCCCGCGCCGGCCTGTCCCGAACTTGTGCATGAGCCTAGCACGAAGCCGGCGCGAACGGCAGGTGGCGGATTGGCCGCCGGCACGGCGGCATCGCCGCAGCGCCCGGCCGGGCCGCGGCCGGCGATCCCGGCAAAGGAATTTGATCTGTCCCCTTGCAGGGCGCCGATCATGCCCCAAATTGAGATAAGGAGAGGAGCCGACACCCTTCGCACGGCGAAGGATCGGTGGCACACTCCGGTCAGTGCCGACAGGGCGGTCGAACGAGAAACCGCCGGCACACATCGAGGCCGCAACGAAAAAGGGAGTTCAATCTATGTCGATTGATTCACGTCTGGCCGAACTGAGCCGTCG
>NZ_DAISHT010000083.1:0-2702 GCF_036822375.1 Pseudoxanthobacter sp.
GCCTTGACACGGCAAAGGTCACAGGTTCAATCCCTGTACCGCCCACCATCCTCTTCTCTGTCAGCATCGGTTTAAGCCGTTTTCGGGCTTCGGCGCGTTCGCGGCCTGAGTGCCTCGCAGGCCTGTTCCGGTGCGTCGTCGTGCCGGCCTGAACGCCCGGCCTCGTCAGTAGCGCAGCCGGGCGTAGTAGGATTCTTCCGACGCGGCCAGCGCTTCGCCGAGCGTGCAAATGCCCTGGCGGCGCAGCAGCGGCAGCAGCTTCAGGAACACCTCCGCGCACACCAGCGCATCGGTCAGCGCACGGTGCCGGCCGGAGACGGTCACGCCGAGGCGTGCGGCGATGGCCTCCAGGCTTTGCGAGCCGGCATTGGGGTGCACGATGGAGGCCAGCAGCAGCGTATCCAGCACGGGCTGGTCGAAGGTCACGCCGGTCGCCGCCTCCTTCAGCTTCAGGAACCGCAGGTCGAACGCCACATTGTGGCCGACGAGCACCGTGTCGGCGACGAAGGCGTGAAAGGCCGGCAGGGCCTCGGCGATGGTCGGCTGGCCGCGCACCATGTCCGGGCGGATGCCGTGAATGGCAATGCCGGCTTCGGGAATGGAGCGGCGCGGATCGACGAGCTGGTCGAAGCACTCCGGGCGCAGCAGCCGGCCGTTGACGATGCGGGTGGCGCCGATCTGGATAATCTCATCGCCCCCGGCGGGATTGAGGCCGGTGGTTTCGGTATCGAAGACGGTGAAGCTCAGCTCTTCGAGCGGCGTCCGGTCGCGTTCGGGGTGGCTGTCGGCGGCCGCAAACAGGGCGAAGTCATAGAACGCCGGCCGGCTTTCGCCCGGCTGCAGCGGCGCGCCGCTGCCATCGGAGGCCTGCGGCAGCAGGAAACGGAACACGGCGCGGCCATCGCCGCCGGCGCGGGGCTGTTCCAGCCACACTTCGCCGTGGTGGCGCTCGGCGACATCGCGCACGGTGAGGCCGGCGGCGCCCTGTGCACCGTCGGCCGGGCTGGCCTGCCAGCCGGCCGCGATGGCGGCCGGGCCGTCAAACACGAGATCGAGGTGGGCGCGCCCTTCGGCGCTGACGAGGCGCAGTTCAAGGCCGGCCTGCGCCCGCCCGCCGGCCGCAAGGCGGGCGAGCGACACCAGAGCGGCGATGAGGGCGAAGCTGTCGACGCTGAGCCACAGACCGGTCTCGACGAGGTCCGTGCCGACCGGCTGGGCGGTGGCATCCGCGATGCGGCGCGCGGCGGCGGCGACCAGATCGGAACCGGGCATATCCTGCAGCGGCCAGCGGGCGCGGGTGCCGGTGGCGGCTTCGGCCGCCAGCGCGCCGATGCGGGCGCCCACGGCGGCAACTTCCTCGCGCACCACCTGCTGGAAGCGTTCGCGCTCGGGCGGCTCAAGATCGGGATAGTCGAGCATGTCGAGTGCGGTCTGAATGTTGGCGACCGCCGCCCGGCTGGTCTCAGTCAGGGTCAGCCACAGCCGGTCACGGCGGGCGCCGGCCTCATATTCGTCGGTGATGTCGTCGAGCAGCAGCACGAAGCCGGCAGCATCTGCGGCTTCGCCGGCCTCGCGCACCGGCGTCAGGCTCACCTGCAGCAGGTGGCCGGAGGGGGTGAGGGTGACGAAGCGGGCCGCCGGCGCGGTTTCGCCACGCGCCATGCGCACGGCGATGCTGTCGCGGGCGTGGGCGATGAGGGCGGCGTCGACCATGCCGTGGATCGGGCGGCCGAGGCCGATCAGTTCTGCGCCGGCGGTGCTGCCCGGCCCCCGGGAGAGCCGGCGGCAGAGCGCGCGCGCCCGGGTGTTGTAGAGCAGGATGCGCCCCTCGCGGTTGCACACCACGACGCTCTGCTGCAATTCCGCCAGCAGCGCGCCGAGCTGGTCGCGCTGGCGCACCACGGCGCGGCTCGCCTCGTCCACCAGCCGCGTCATTTCCGTGCGCACCGCGGCGCGCTCTTCGGCGAGCGCGTTGATGGCGGCGGCAAGCGCCCGGTTGGCGTGGCTGCCCTCGGCCGGTGCCGGCGGCGCGGCGGCATCGCTTGCCAGCACCTGCGCGGCTTCGGCAAGGCGGGCGGGCGCAGCCATGTAGAGCCGGTGCAGCCGCAGCACCGCCCAGGCGCTGGCGAGGGTGCCGACCAGCCACCAGAACACCACGAGAATGCCGTGGGTTTCGACCAGCGGACCGATGGCGCTGCCGAGCGCGTCCACCGACGCGGCATCGAGGGTGGCATAGAAAAGACCGGTTCCCAGCGCCAGCCACAGCGCCAGCGCAACGCCCGGCGCCAGCAGGGCGGCGACAAGCGTGCGGTCGATCTTCATCCCGCGGCGTCCTCCGCCATCATGTCCTTCACGGTCTGCATGAGGTCGCGGGTGGAGAACGGCTTCGTCACATAGACATCCGCGCCCGCCCCGACGCCGCGGGCCATGTCGGTGTCGCGGGCCTTGGCGGTGAGCATGACGATGCGGGTGTGGCGGGTGTCGGCATCGGCGCGCACCGCCTCGCACACCTCGAACCCGCTCATGGCGGGCATGGTGGCATCCAGCAGCACGAGGCGGGGGTGTTCGCGGCGGATGGCATCGAGGGCCGCGGCGCCGTCATGCACCACCATCACGTCGAAGCCGGCGCGCTTCATCATGAACTCCAGCGACACGACGATGTTGGGCTCGTCGTCGGCGATCAGAACCTTTGCCCCCGCTGC
>NZ_DAISHT010000083.1:2802-14554 GCF_036822375.1 Pseudoxanthobacter sp.
GCGACACGACGATGTTGGGCTCGTCGTCGGCGATCAGAACCTTTGCCCCCGCTGCAGATGCCCCCGCTGCCTGTGTCCCGGCCGTCTGCGCGCCTGTTGTCCGGCCGTTTGTTGTCTGCGCATTCATGGCGTGTTTCCTCCTTCGGGCCGCAGCGGCAGGCTGAACGCGAACTGTGCGCCCCGGCCTGTTGCCGGCTCCAGCCACATGCGGCCGCCGGACTGTTCCACGATGCGGCGGCTGATCGGCAGCCCGAGGCCCGTGCCCGGTGGCCGCGAGCCGGCCGCGCCGCTCTGGCGGAACGGCTCGAATATGGTGTCGCGGTCGGCTTCCGGCACCCCCGGGCCGTTATCTGCGACCGTCACGATCAGGCTGTCGCCGGCCTGCTGCAGCGTCAGAATGGCGCAGCCGTCACGCGCGGGCACGAACTTGGCGGCGTTGCCGAGCAGGTTCAGCAGCACCTGCTTCAGCCGGTCGGCATCGGCCCGGACCGGCGGAACGGCCGCCGGCAGGCGGGCGGCGACCTGCGCCCCGCGCGCACTGAAGAGCGGCCGGCTGATTTCCACGGCGTCGGCCGCCAGCCGGGCGAGGTCGACATCGCCGGTTATCAGGCCGGCATGGCCGGACCCGAGTTTGGCCAGATCGAGCATGTCGTTCACCAGCCGGCCGAGGCGGCTGCTCTCCGCCACGATGATGCGCAGGAAGCCGGCGCGCTCGTCCCCGGTCATGTCGGGGGTGTCGAGCATCAGTTCCGCCAGCGCGCGGATGGCGGTGAGCGGCGTGCGCAGTTCGTGGGCGAGCGCGGCGGTGGCGTCGTCGCGGCGGTCTTCAGGGGGGGCTGTGTCGTCCGGTCCGGCGGTCATAGCAGGTCGAACCGGTAGTGGCGGCCGAGCCATTGCTTGAAGCCGCGCACGATGGCGAGCGAATCCTTCAGCGCCTGCCGGTCGAGGGTGCCGAGGGTACTGAGCGGCAGGCTGTTGCCCGGCGCTGCGCCGGCCGCGATCTGGCGCAGGTTGCCGGCCAGCTTCAGCCCCATCAGGCAATGCAGCGCATCGCACAGGTCGCGGCCGAGGCCGGCTTCCATGTGCCCCGCCGCCACCAGCGCGTCGATGCGCGCCATGGTGCCCTGTGCATGCACGCGATGTTCAAGCGCAAGGGCGCGCACGCCGTGCACGATGGGGAAAATACCGAGCTTCTTCAGGTCGATCTCGGCCGCCTCGCGGCCGCGCAGGCCGGGCAGCCGCGACCACCACGAGGTGCTGTCGCTGAACTGGTCGACGGCCCGCGCGAAGCGGGCAAAATAAGGCGCATCGCCCTGCAGCAGGCGGTCGAGATGGGCGTGCAGTGCCTCCAGCAACCCGGCATCGCCGGTCACCACCGCCGCATCGAGAAAGATCGCCAGATGCATCGGCCCGGTCGGGTCGGGGTCGAACAGCCAGTGGCGCAGCGTCTCGCGAAAGGCCCCGAGGCTCTGGCACCACTGCGGGCGGCTCAGCATGATGCCGCCGGGGCAGGGCGGATAGCCGAATTCGATCAGCTTTTCGGTAAAGGCGGCGGTGACGGCCTCCAGCCCGGGGCAGGTGAACCCGTCGCGCAGGATAAGGGCGTTGTCCTGATCGGTCTTGATCAGCTGTTCGCCGCGCCCCTCGCTGCCCATGACCAGCAGGCAGGCGTTGTCGCGCAGATCCGGCGGCGCCAGCAGCTCCCACAGGCGCTGGAACAGGCGGCGGTTGAGCTCGCCGACCAGTTCGCCGATGACCTCGACGCGCACGCCATCGCCCTGCAGGTCGGCAATGAGGGCATCGACCTCGGCGGCGGCGGCCTTCAGCTCGTCGGTGCTGGCTGCCTCGGCGATCTCCAGCGCGATCAGGTGGGAGTGGCTGGCCACGAAGGCCATCAGGTCGATCTGGCTGAGCAGGCCGACGATCGCCCCGCTGTCGTCGCGCACCACCACGCGGTGGATGCGGTGGCGCAGCATCAGCAGCATGGCGCCCTGCAGGTCGTCGTCGAGCGAAACGGAAAGCGGCCGGAAGGTGGAAACCTCCCGCACCGGCAGCAGATGCGGCGGCGTTTCGCGCAGCAGCGCATCGCGCAGGTTGGTGGTGGTGAAAACGCCGGTGCGCTCGCCGTCGCGCACGAGGGCATCCGTCAGGCCCTTCTGCGACAGCATGCGGCACAGGCTGACGAGATCGGTATCGCCCTCCACGAAGAAGGGCTTGCGCACATAGGCATCGCGCACGCGCGAGGCCATGACGGACATGAACTCCCGGCGCTCGTGGCGCCGGGAGCGGGCCCGCGCGGCGGCGGGCGGATCGTTCGGGGCCTCGCCGACGGCAGGGGGGAGGGGGGAGACCCCCTCCGTTGCCGGCTGCTGGCGAGTATCTGCCTGGCGTGTGTGTGCCATGACGGCTGCCCCGGTGCGTGTGCCTCAGTGGTCGGAGGCGGATGCGGCGCCGATGCCGGTTTCCGAACGCACTTCCTGCGCCGGGAAGGCCGCCCGGTCGATCGCCGCACGCCGGCTCTTGTCGGTGATCGAGAAGAACCAGATACCGGCGAAGGCGAGCGCCATGGAGAACAGCGCCGGCGAGGTGAACGGGAACGGCGCGGACCCGACCGGGTTGCCGAGCGTGACTTCCCACACCGAAGGCGACAGCACGGTGAGGATGACCGACGACGCCAGACCCAGGAAGCCGCCGATGACGGCGCCGCGGGTGGTGCAGTCCTTCCACAGCATGGAGAGGAAGAGCACCGGGAAGTTGGCCGAGGCCGCCACCGCGAAGGCCAGAGACACCATGAAGGCGATGTTCTGCTTCTCGAAGGCGATGCCCAGCAGCACCGCGATGGCGCCGAGGCAGATGGTGGTGATGCGCGAGACCTTCAGCTCCTTGTCGCTGTCGGCCTTGCCGCCCTTGATCACGGTCGCATAGAGATCGTGGGAGACCGACGAGGCGCCCGACAGCGTGAGGCCGGCCACCACGGCAAGAATGGTCGCGAACGCCACCGCCGACATGAAGCCGAGGAACACGTTGCCGCCGACCGCATGGGCCAGATGCACGGCCGCCATGTTGTTGCCGCCGATCAGCAGGCCCTTGGCGTTGAGGAAGTCCGGGTTGACCAGCACAAAGGTGATGGCGCCGAAGCCGATGATGAAGGTGAGCAGGTAGAAGTAGGCGATCCAGCCGGTGGCCCACATCACGGACTTGCGGGCTTCCTTCGCGTCGGGAACGGTGAAGAAGCGCATCACGATGTGCGGCAGGCCGGCGGTGCCGAACATCAGCGCCATGCCGAAGGAGATGGCCGAGATCGGGTCCTTGATGAAGGTGCCCGGGCCCATGATGGCCTGACCCTTGGCGGCCGCCTGTTCGGGCGTGGTGCCGGCAACGGCGGCGGCGATGTTGGTCTTCACGTCCACCGCGGCCGCAAACAGCGCCTCGGGGCTGAAGCCATAGTGCATCATGACCATGAAGGCCATGAAGGTGGCGCCGCCGAGCAGCAGGCAGGCCTTGATGATCTGCACCCAGGTGGTGGCCGTCATGCCGCCGAACAGCACGTAGACCATCATCAGGATGCCGACGAGCACCACCGCAATCCAGTAGTCGAGGCCGAACAGCAGCTGGATGAGCTGGCCGGCGCCCACCATCTGGGCGATGAGGTAGAACGCCACCACGACGAGGCCGCCGGAGGCGGCGAACACGCGGATGGGGCCCTGAGCGAAGCGGAAGCCCGCCACGTCGGCGAAGGTGAACTGGCCGAGGTTGCGCAGACGCTCGGCCATCAGGAAGGTCAGGATCGGCCAGCCGACGAGGAAGCCGATGGCATAGATCAGGCCGTCGAAGCCGGTGGTCATCACCGCGGCGGAAATGCCGAGGAACGAGGCCGCCGACATGTAGTCGCCGGCAATGGCAAGGCCGTTCTGGAAGCCGGAGATACCGCCGCCGGCGGTGTAGAAGTCGGCCGCCGACTTGGTGCGGCCGGCCGCCCACTTGGTGATGAACAGGGTGAACAGCACGAACCCCGCGAACATCACGATCGCGGTCCAGTTCGTCGCCTGCTTCTCCACATGGCCGAAATCGCCGCCGGCGGCGAGCGCCGGGGCCGACATCAGCATCAGGCCGGCCGTGCCCGCGGCACCGGCAAGAAGGGTACGGATGCGGTTCACTTCAGCACCTCCGCCTTGATCTTCTCCGACAGCGCATCGAACTCGCTGTTGGCGCGGCGCACATAGATGGCCGTGATGAGAAGGGTGAAGATGATGACGCCGAAGCCGATCGGAATGCCCCAGGTCATGACCCCGGTGCCGATGCGGGCGGCGAGCACATCCTTCTTGAAGGCGATGAGCACAATGAAGCCATAATAGACGACGAACATCGCAAGGGTCAGCAGCCAGCCGAACCGCGATCGCGTTGCCTTGAGGCGCTGATAGTCTGGATTAGTCGCAACGCGTGCGACCAGCGAATTATCCATGGAAGCTCCCTCTCCCACCCGCGGGTCATTGTTTTGTGTGGGTGCGGATCTGGCCCGTCCGGGGTGTTTTTCCGGGGATTTCGATCCGCCCCACGCGGCGCACGCACCGCCGGCGCGGAGTGCCCAGAGCAGCCCCGTGCGCGGAAACCGGCGCGTCGTTACGGTGTCGGTCCGGACGCGCGCGGCGCCGGAACCGGGGCGGCAGGGGCATCCGAAAGCCGGCATCCGCGTTTCAGGCATCCGGTGGCAGCGGCCCCGGTGCAGCGGATACGGTAAGCGGAACGGCCCGGCCACCCAGCCAGAACGAGACATGAGTTGGCATTCCGCGCCCTGACATCCTCCCTGCGCAGGCCTGCGGAATGTCCGGCCTTCCGGCGGTGCTGTCGCCTGAAGCGGGCCTCATGACCGCCTCTCCGGCGGGCTGAGGCCTCGCAGCGATTCTTGATGCGCCGATGGCCAGTCTGCAAACATTAAGCGAGCCCTGCCCGCGATGCGACCTAGACTTAAGTCCAGTGTCGCCGGCCCGCCGGGTGCGGGAAGCCGCCATGCCCGCTGCGTGCCGCCCGGTCACCCTGTATATCAGGCATCGATATGCTGTAACTGCGCGGAAATAGGCCGGTCATCTGTGTTATTCCGGCTTCTCAGGCCCGCCTGAGCCGTGTCATCCGGCGCTTTCCGGTATCGTCCGTGGGGCCAGTTGGTCATCCGGATGGTCGCCCGCTTCAGTAATGCCCTGCAGGGCGCGGAATGCCGATGGCGAAATCTCGGTCCAGCGCGTGAAAGCACGGGTAAAATTGGCGTGTTCTTCATAGCCGAGGGCGGCGGCAATTTCGGCAACGGGCATCGGAGTTGCCGTGAGAAGGTGCACGGCGCGGCGCCGGCGGGCGAGTTCCAGCAACTCCCGATAGAAGAATCCCTCGGCGCGCAGGCGGCGCTGCAGGCCCTGCACGCCGATGCCGGCGAGGCGGGCCGCGCCCTCGATATCGCTGTGCCCCTCGATCAGGCGCAGGGCGACGATGGCCGAGAACGAGCGCACGGGTTCCGGAGCATCGGCCAGAATCACGTCGTCATAAAGCGGCACGGCGGCTTGTGATGCGGCGGCTTGCGACGCGGCGGCCTGCTGCGGGCCGGCGGCGGCGTGCCACAGGGGGTTCGGGGCGGCGAGCTGCGCCTCTGAAAGCGCAAGGCCGACGCCCGGTCGCTCGAAGCGCAGCGGGGCGCCGAGGCGGCGTTCGATCTGCGCGGCATCGGCATCGCGGGCATAATCGAGGTCGATCCAGTCCGGCCACCAGCCGGGCCCGAGGAACAGGCGGGCGAACCCGATCATCGGCAGGATCTGGTGGTCGCTGTGCTGCCGGTCGCCTGTCAGCAGGCGCGAGCGCGTGGCCCGCCATATCCAGCGGGTGCCCTCGCACGTCAGGCTGAAGCGGAACGAGGCGGTCTGATGGGCGTGGCTCGTGTCGTTCACGCTGCGGATGGCGGCCCGCAGATCGCTGGCGACCGCGCTCCGCTCCGCCCATTCGCCATAGCCGGCACAGGACATCCGCTCGCCGACGAGAAGGCCGAAGGTCCGGTCGCCGAGCACGCTGCCGGCGCGGGTGAACAGGCCGATCATGCTCGTGGTCGGGATCGGCATGCGGCCGAGTTCCGCCGCCGCCACCGGCAGGCCCTCGGCTGCGAGCACCCGGTGCAGCGCCCGCTCGCCGGCGCGTTCTTCCAGCAGTTGCGGCAGGGGCCCGAAGCCGATGGCCCGGACAAGGGGAACCAGTCCGTTCTTCTTCATGGAAGCACACCACAAGCCCGGCGGAGCGACGATCCGGCGCCTGTTGGCGGCGGGGGACCGGCTGGCGCGGTGCCGGCCGAAATCGCGGCGGCTGACACAAAATGATAAGGGCCGGCGCGGGCCCCCATGGCAAAGCTATAGCCCGTTGCCGGTCAGTCGTAAATTTGCGCCATAAATTATAGCTTCAAAATAGTCGTGATCGAAAAATTGTATTACGAAATTCATAATTCCAAGAACTTTATACTAAATATCTCATCAAACAAGATAAAGCCGTTCCCGGCCATTTATGGCGGCCGTGAGGCGCCAGCCCTGCCACAGGCGGGCGCGGCGTGACGATTGCGATGGTCGCCGGCTGGCCCCGGTCTCTTCCGGGCGGCCCCGGCGACGTTTCCGTTTCATCTGTCCTCACCGCAGTGCGTGGCGCGCGGCGAGGCAACCGGCCGTGCGCTGCCCCCGGCGCCCGGCAATATCGTTCAGGAGACGATTGATATGCGGCGTACCTGTCTGGCGACGGCCTTCATTGCGGGACTGGTCGGTTCTGCGTCCGGTCAGGAGGCGAGCGAGGCCACGATTGCAGCCAACAAGGCCCTGCACGACTATCTGCCTTTCGAGGATCAGACCGATTTCGAAAATGCCACGCGCGGCCAGATCGCCACGCTGGAAGTCGAGCAGATCACGGCGCCCGACGGCACGGTGATCTATGACATGGCGCAGTTCGACTTCCTCAAGGGAGAGATGCCGGAGACTGTCAACCACAGCCTGTGGCGCCAGAGCAAACTCAACGCCATCCACGGGCTGTTCGAGGTCGTCAAGGGCAACATCTATCAGGTGCGCGGCTTCGATCTGGCGGTGATGAGCTTCGTGCGCGGCGAGAACGGCTGGATCGTCATCGATCCGCTGACGGCCACCGAGACCGCCGCGGCCGGCTACAAGCTGCTGCGCGAGCGCGTTGAGGATCTGCCGATCACCGCCGTCATCTTCACCCACAGCCATGTCGATCACTTCGGCGGCGTGAAGGGCATCCTGACGCCGGATGAGATCGCCGCGCGCAAGATCCCCGTGATTGCTCCGGAAGGGTTCTTCGAGGAGGCGGTCAGCGAGAACCTGATCGCCGGCAACGCCATGAGCCGGCGCGCCAGCTACATGTACGGCAACCTGCTGGAGAAGGGGCCGCAGGGCTCGCTGGGCTCCGGGCTGGGCCCGACCACCGCCGCCGGCACGGTGACGATCACGGAGCCGACGGTCACCGTCTCCGACACGCCGACCGAGATGAAGGTCGACGGTGTGGACATGATCTTCCTCAACACGCCCGGTGCCGAGGCACCGGCGGAGTTCATGTTCTACATCCCGAAATTCAAGGCGATGATGCAGGCGGAAGAAATCAACCACACGATGCACAATCTTTACACCCTGCGCGGTGCCAAGGTGCGCAACGGTGACAAATTCGCCAAGTATATCAACGATACCATCAACCGCTTCGGCGATGACGTGCAGGTGAGCTTCGGCAGTCACAACTGGCCGACGTGGGGCAACACCGCGATCGTCGAATTCTGGAAGGGGCAGCGCGATACCTATCGCTATCTGCACGACGAAACCCTGCGTCTTGCCAACAAGGGCGAGACGATGGTGGAAATCGCCGAGCAGATGCAGCTGCCGGACAGTCTGGCCAGGAGTTTCGCCAATCGCGGCTACTACGGCACCGTGAACCACAATGCCAAGGCGCAGTATCAGCTCTATTTCGGCTGGTTCAGCGACAATCCCTCGCAACTGCATGAGCTGCCGCCGGTCGAGGAAAGCCGGAAGTTCGTCGAATATGCCGGCGGTGCCGATGCGGTGATCGCCCGGGCAAAGGCCGATTACGCGGCCGGCAATTATCGCTGGGTCGCCACGGCGCTGAACCACGTCGTGTTCGCCGAACCCGCCAACAAGGCGGCGCGGGACATGCTGGCCGATACCCTGACGCAGATGGGTTATCAGGCCGAGAGCGGCCCCTGGCGCAACTTCTACCTTTCCGGTGCGAAGGAATTGCGCGACGGTGTGGTGCGCACGGCCACGCCGGATGCCGCCTCGCCGGACATGATCCGCGCGCTGCCGCTCGGTATCTATCTCGATTATCTGGCTGTGCGGCTGAATCACCCCAAGGCGGCCGGCGCGGATATTGCGCTCAACTTCATCCTGCCGGACGTGAACCAGACCTTCACACTGACGGTGACGAACGGCGTGATGAACTATACGACCGGTCGCCAGAACGCCGGTGCCGACGCCACGGTCACCATGAACCGCAGCCTGCTGGACGACATCAACCTCGGCCAGACCCGGCTCGTGGATGCCATGCAGGCCGGCCAGGTTCAGGTCGACGGCAATCAGGATAAGGTCGTGGAGTTCATCGGCCTGCTCGACAGCTTCGATTTCTGGTTCAACATCGTGACGCCGTAAGGCGCAGGGGGCGGGCGGCGGCATGCGGCCGCCCGCCCGTCCTCAGCGCTTCGCAGCCGGGGCACGTCCTGCCGGCGCGAGGCGGCGGGTTGCTGCGGCCACCCCCATGCCGAGCAGGGCGGCCGCGCCGGAGGCGGCGAAAATGCCGGCCTGTCCGACCAGCGGCACCAGCAGGCCCGCCAGCGGGCCGGTCACCACCAGCGCGGCATCGAGAAACACCGTGTAGACCCCCAGCGCCGCCCCGCGGCTGCTGCCGGGAAAGTGGCGCAGCATTTCCACCCCGAGCGCGGGGAAGACGAGGCCGAAGCCGGTGCCGGCCACCGCCGCGCCGGCCAGCGCCAGCGCCGGCACCGGCGCCAGCCAGATCGCCGCCAGTCCGGCCGCCTCGGCCGCCAGCGACAGCACCGCCACCCGCCGCCCGCCGAGCCTGTCGATGGCCCCGCCCAGCACCACGCGCCCGCCGGCGAAGAACGCGCCGAACACGGTGATCATCAGCGAGGCGCCGGGCCAGCCGTTGGCGACGAACAGCAGGCTGGCAAAGCTGGCGACAGCCCCGAAGCCGACCGCTCCCAGCATCAGCGCCACGCCATAGGGCAGCACCACGCCGGCCGTGCGGCCCATGGCGGTCCCGGGGCCGGCGATGTGCCGGGCCGGGGCATGCAGCAGGGCGATGGCGAGGCCGGTTGCGGCGGCGGCCACCGCCGCGATGCCGACCAGCGTCAGCCCGCCGGCGGCAAACAGCGCCGCCCCCAGCGGTGCGCCGGCGGCAATGGCGCCATAGGCGGCCACGCCGCCCCACGACATCACCCGTGCGGCATGCTGCTGGCCGAGGCGGGCGATGTTCCAGGTGATGGTCGCGGTGCCGGAGCAGCTTTCGGCAACGCCCATCACCAGCCGGCTGACCAGCAGCACGGCAAACAGCGGCCCGGGCGGCAGTGCGCCGAGCAGCCCGGTCGCCACCATGGCGAGGCCGGAGACCAGCGCGCAGCCGGTGCCGATCAGCACCGTGCGGCGCGATCCGATGCGGTCCGACATCCGCCCCACGAACGGGCGGGACAGCACCGTCGTCAGGAACTGGATGCTGACGGCAAGCCCCGCCAGCACCAGCCCGTAGCCCAGCCTGTCGATGACGAACCCCGGCAGCACCGCCAGCGGCAGGCCGACGCCGAGATAGGTGCAGAAGTTGACGAAGGCGATGGGCAGAATGCGCAGCGAAAGCGTGACGCCGGTCTCGGCGCGGGCCGTCGCGGGGGAAGCAGCCATGGGTCTGACAGCTCCTGAACGATTAGGCCGAACGCGGCAGACCGGGAATCCGCCCGAGGCTTGAATCGGTGTAGCCGCCGTCCATGCACAGGCTCTGTCCTGTCATGAAGGCCGCGTCGGGACCGAGCAGGAAGGCAACCGCGCCGGCCACGTCGTCCGGTTCGCCCACCCGCCCCAGCGGCACGATGCGGTCGCGCTCGGCGGCGACATCGGGGTTGCGGTAGATGGCCGCCGTCAGCGGCGTGCGGATCATGCCCGGCGACACGCTGTTGACGCGCACGCCGTCGCGCCCCCACTCCTGCGCCAGCTGACGGCACAGCATGATGACCGCCGCCTTGGTGCAGGAATAGGCGCCGTGGCCGGCGTGGGGTGCAAGGCCGGAAGCGGAGGCCACCGCCACCATGGCGCCGCGGCAGGCGGCAAGCGCGGCATGGGCGGCCTGCGCCAGCAGCCATGTGGAGCGCACGTTGACGGCGAACAGGCGGTCCCAGTCCGCCATCGCCAGACCGGCCAGCGGCCCCGGCGCCGTGATGCCGGCATTGGCAACGACGCCGTCCAGCCGGCCGCAGAAGCCGAGGGCCCCGTCGACGAGGGCGGCCGGCACCGCCGGATCGGCGAGATCGCCATAGAGCGCGATGGCCTGTGCGCCGAGGGCGCGCACGGCGGCCAGCGTTTCATCCATGGCGCGGCCCGGCGCGGCCCCGGCCAGCGCGATGCGCGCGCCGGTGCCGTGATCGCGGGCAAGGCGCAGGGCAATCCCCGCGCCGATGCCCCGGCTGGCGCCGGTGACGAGAAAGCCACCGCCGCTCATGCCACAGGAACCGCTGCCGCTCGTGCCACAGGAACCGCCGCTGCTCATGCCACCAGCCCGCTTTCCGCCAGTGCCCGGGCCGCCGCCTCGTAGGCGCGGCAGGTGATGTCCATCTCGTCGCGGCCATGGGCAAACGACATGAACAGCCGGCCCCACGGCGAGGGCAGTGTCACCACGCCGTTGCGGCGGGTCGCCTCATAGGTCAGCGCGGTCGCCTGCGGGCGCAGGCGGGCCTTCGCCTCCTCATAGGTGCGCGGCGCTTCGGCGGCGAACCACAGCGAAAACACCGCATCGAAACCGGGCGTGACGACCGGAATGCCGCGGGCGGCGAAGATGTCGCCGATCGCGCTGCGCAGGCCGGCGCCATAGGCATTGAGGGCGGCATAGGCCTCGTCGGTCAGCAGCGTCATGGTGGCTTCCACCGCCGCGGCCACCAGCGGGTTGCCGTGGTAGGTGCCGAACCGCACCACCTCGCCGCGTTCCACCACCTCGAAGGCGGCCGGGGTGCCGAGGACGGCGGCCACCGGAACGCCGCTGCCGATGGCCTTGCCCATGGTCACCAGATCGGGGGTGAGGCCGAGCTGCTCGCTGACGAGCCGGGCGCCGAGGCGCAGGCCGACCATCACCTCGTCGGCAATGATCATGGTGCCATGGGCGCGGGCCAGCGCCGAAAGGCGCTCGAAATAGGCGCGGTCGGGCACGAGGCAGCCGGTGTTGCCCAGCATCGGCTCGACCAGAATGGCGGCGAGTTCGGAGCCGTATTCGGCAAAGAGCTGTTCGATATCCTGCATCTCGTTGATGCGGAACAGCGTCATCTCGTCATGGACCGGGCGGGTGTTGGCGCGTTCGGCTTCCGGCGAGCCGACGAGGCCGAAGCGCACCGGATCGAACCAGCCGTCGTAACCGCCGACCGCCTTGGCCACCAGCCGGCGCCCGGTGGCGCCGCGGGCGATGCGGCAGGCCAGATGCACCGCCTCGGTGCCGGTGGTGACGAAGG
>NZ_DAISHT010000084.1:0-14544 GCF_036822375.1 Pseudoxanthobacter sp.
AGCCGGGCGCCGCGCCGGTGCGGTCGCGCAGCCGCCAGCCGGCATCGGGAAAGCGCGCCTCCAGCCCGGCGCGGATCGCCTTCAGGGCCGCATCGCCGGTGCCCTCCGGCAGCAGCACGCGCTGCGACCACGTCACAAGGCTGCCGGGCATGAGCAGGCCGGTTCCGGGCAGGGCCCCGGCCGCGATCATCAGCCGGGGGCCGAAACTGAACCCGCCGCTGAGCTTGTCCGGCTCGCGGGCGATGATGCCGGTCAGTTGCACGGTGGCGTTGCCGACGCCGATGCGGTCGCCGACTTTCACCCCCAGCCGGTCGAACAGCGCCCGGTCGGCAAGGGCACCGGGCACCGGCGGCCCGCCGTCGCCGCCCTGCGGGCCGAGCAGGGGGCCGGCGGCGCCACCGCCTTCCACGTCCAGCCGGCCGGTCAGCGGGTAGGCATCGTCCACGGCCTTCAGTTCCGCGAGGATCTGGTCGCCGGAGGCCGCCCGCGCCATGGCGCGCAGGGTGGCAACGCGCGAGGTCGGGCCGAGCGCGGCGATGGCCGCGGTCTCCGGGGCCGACAGGGTGCGGTGGATCAGGGCAGCATCGAGATCGCCGCCGAGGATGGTGCGACCCTGACCGGCAACCGAGCGCGTCAGCGCATCGGCCAGCGAGCCGACGCCGGCGATGGTGGCGACCCCGAGCGCGATGCAGGCGATGAAGATGCGGAAGCCGGCAAGCCCGCCGCGCAGTTCGCGCCGGGCAAGGCGCAGCGCGAGGGCGAGACGGGCGACAGCCGGCCAGCCCAGCGCCGCGCGGCGGGGGCGGGCATCCGGCAGGGCGGGGTCCGGCATGGGGGCGGGCGCGGGGGTCGGTCCGGGCTGCAACATGGACCGGGGCCTCACGCCGCCGCCGGCAGCACGCGGCCGCCGCTGACGCGCACCGTGCGCCCGCAACGCGCCGCAAGGCCGGCATCGTGGGTGACGAGCACCAGCGTGGCGCCGCGGCTCGCCTGCGCGGCAAAGATCAGGTCGGCAATGGCTGCGCCGGTGGCGGCATCGAGGTTGCCGGTCGGCTCGTCGGCGATGAGCAGGGCCGGGCGCGGCGCGAGCGCGCGGGCAATCGCCACCCGCTGCTGCTCGCCGCCGGACAGCGCCTTCGGCAGGTGATCCAGCCGGTGGCCGAGGCCCACGGCCTCCAGCTCCTCCCGGGCGCGGGCGAAGGCATCGGCGGCACCGGCCAGTTCCAGCGGCACGGCCACGTTCTCCAGCGCCGTCATGGTGGGAATGAGGTGGAACGACTGGAACACGATGCCGACATGGCGGCCGCGGAAGCGGGCCAGCGCATCCTCGTCGAGACGGGTCAGATCCTGCCCGGCCACCTCGACGGCCCCGCTTTCCGGCCGCTCCAGCCCGCCGATCACCATCAGCAGGGTGGATTTTCCCGAGCCCGAAGGGCCGGTGATGCCGACCGTCTCGCCGGGGGCCACCGTCAGGCTGGCGCCGTCCAGAACCCGCACCGCCGCGGCGCCGCGCCCCAGCGACAGGCGCACGTCTTCGACGCGCACGGCGGGGCGGGCGGCCGGATGGGGATCGGTCGGGGGCATGGCGGGGCCTCTTGCGGCAGCGGACGGACGGCGGCAGACGGACGGCAGGCGCGGCCGGGGGGGGGGCGGCACGCTTTCCTGTGCCATATGGGGACATTGCAGCCGGCTTAAAGGGTGCCGGGTGTTGAAGCCGGCGGCCATCGTCCCCATGGTCCGGAGCGGCGCGGCAAAGCGGAGCGATACGATGAGGCTGACAGGCAGGCTGATGGCGGGCGGGCTGATGCTGGCGGCGGCCCTGCTGCCGGCGGGCGGCGGGCAGGCTGCGGAGGCAGAGGCGGCGGCGGGGGCCGCCGGACCGGTCACCATCGTGGCCCTTGGCGACAGCCTGACCGCCGGCTTCGGCCTTGCGCCCGGGCAGGGCTTTCCGGCCCGCCTGCAGGCGGCGCTGAAGGCGCGCGGCCACGATGTGACGGTGGTGGATGCCGGCGTTTCGGGCGATACCACGGCCGGCGGTCTGGCCCGGCTCGACTGGTCGGTGGGGCCTGAGGCCGACGGCGTGATCGTGGAGCTTGGCGCCAACGATGCCCTGCGCGGGCAGGACCCGGCGCGCACGCGCGACAACCTCGATGCCATCCTGACCCGGCTTGCCGCGCGCCGGCTGCCGGTGCTGCTGGCCGGCATGCGCGCACCGCGCAACATGGGGGCGGACTATGCCGCGCGCTTCGACGCCCTCTACCCGGAACTCGCCGCGGCCCGCGGCGTGGCGCTCTATCCGTTCTTTCTGGCGGGCGTTGCGGCCGACCCGGCGCTGAACCTGCCCGACGGGCTGCACCCGACCGCCGCCGGCATCGACATCATCGTGGCCGGCATCCTGCCGCAGGCCGAGGCGCTGGTGGCGGCGGCGGAGGCGCGCCGCGCGGCGGGGCCATAAGCGGAGCGCCACATTTTTACCTTCGTAGCTGCGCATGTTAAAGTGCTTCAGCCGGCCCCGGGTGCCCGCGTCACGCCCATGAGGCCCATTGTGGCGGCACATCGATGTGCGGCAGAGACTTCATGCATCCGGGAGGGCCTTTCAGGCCATGGTGATTGATTCCGACGCCCTCAGTGCGGCGGCCGACCAGGCGAGCGAACTGCTGAAATCGCTCGCCAACCGCAACCGCCTGCTGATCCTGTGCCGGCTGATGGAAGGGGAATGTTCCGTCGGCCAGCTGGCCGGGCATCTGGGCCTGCGCGATTCGACCGTGTCGCAGCATCTGGCGCTGCTGCGCAAAGACGGGCTGGTGCGCGCCCGCCGCGACGGGCAGACCATCTGGTATTCGGTGGAAAGCGAGCCGGCGCGGCGCGTGCTGGGCGCACTTTACGGCATCTATTGCGTGGGGCCCGACGACGGTGCAGGCGAGGCCGGGCAGCCTTTGTGCCGGCCGGACCTGTCCGCGGCCTCCTGAGGCCCGCGCCCCTTGCCGTGGCGCGCGCGCCGCTCCACTCTGCCAGCCGCGCAGAGACTGCGGACCAGTGGCTTGGGAGAGATGGCCGTGACGCACGCGAGTTCCGAGGATTTTGTCATTCCCGCCCCGGCGGTGCCGGCGCTGGCGGTGGAGGGCGGCGGCCGCTTTCCGGTGCGGCGCATCTATTGCGTCGGTCGCAACTATGCCGCTCACGCCCGCGAGATGGGTTCCGATCCCGACCGCGAGCCGCCGTTCTTCTTTGCAAAACCCGCCGATGCCGTGCTGCCCGGCGGCAGCCTGCCCTATCCGCCGCACACCGGCGCCTACCACTACGAAGTGGAGCTGGTGGTGGCGCTCAGGTCCGGCGGCCGCGACATTCCGGTTTCCGGGGCGCTGTCCCATGTCTACGGCTATGCCGTCGGCCTCGACATGACGCGCCGCGACCTGCAGAACGCCGCCAAAAACACCGGCCGGCCGTGGGATCTGGCCAAGGGGTCGGATTTTTCGGCCCCCTGCGGCCTCATCCGCCCGGCGGCGAAGTTCGGCCTGCCGCAGGCCGGCGGCATCCGCCTCGCCGTCAACGGCGCCGTGAGGCAGAAGGGCGACCTTGCCGACATGATCTGGAGCGTGGCGGAGACGATTGCTTACCTCTCCGGCTTCGTCGCGCTGGCCGCCGGCGACCTCATCTTCACCGGAACGCCGGACGGGGTGGGGCCGGTGGTGCCGGGCGACACCATGCTCGCCCACATCGACGGCCTCGACGATCTGTCGGTGACGGTCATCTGAAAACGGCGGCGGCGCATTAACCTTGCCCTTACCATGACACCGGATAGTCTTTTCATCCGGGCTTGTCCGTTCCCTGCCTCGAAGCGTCCGCCCGGGCGTGTGCCGGGGGCTGCCGCGGTGCAGCCGTCCGTCACGACCGGGTGCCCTTTCCGGAGGTTCGAGAATGCGCCGCCGTGTTCTGTCCGTGCTGTCTTTCCTTGCCCCGGCGCTGGCTGTCGCCGGCGGGCTTGCGGCGGCGCCGCGGCCGGCCGCGGCCGAGAGCATCCGCGTCGGCGGCATCTATGCCGTCACCTTCTCCGGCGTGCCGGTGGGGCGGGCGACCTTCTCGCTGGTGTCGGAGGAAGGCGCCTACTCGATCCGCATCGCGCTGAAGCCGGCGGCCGTCGGCAAGGTGGTGGCGGCCGGGAACTTCCGGGCCGAATCGACCGGCTGGCTCCACGAGGGGCGGGTGCTGCCGACCCGGTTCACGCTGGAGTCCGTCGATACCGAATCGGAAAACCGCGTCGAGATGCACATGGCCGATGGCGCCGTGCTGCGCTCGGAGGCCGAACCGGCGCTGCCGGAGCGCGAGGCGCGCGTGCCGCTGACGGATGTGGTCATGAGCGGCGGCATTCTCGACCCGGTCTCCGCCGCGCTCGTTCTGGTGCCGGCCGGGGGCGGCAATGCCCCGCCGAAGGCCGCCTGCGACGGCCGGCTGCCGATCTTCGACGGCTGGACGCGCTACGACATCCGCCTCAGCTACCGCGAGACCGAGGAGGTGGTGCTGCCGACCTTCGAGGGGCAGGCGGTGGTGTGTCAGGCGCGCTGGGTGCCGGTGGCGGGCCACATTCCCGGCCGCAAGGCGGTGGAATTCATGAAGAACAACCGCCGTATCTCGGTTTCCTATGTGCCGGTCGGCCGCTCCGGCCTGATGGTGCCTTACCGCATCGAGATGAAAACCCTCTACGGCACCTTGATGGTGGCGGCGGAAGACCTGAAAATGACCGGGCCGATCATGGCATCCGCGGCGCAGTAGCGCCCGCGCCGGCCGTGGTTGCGGGCGTTCTCCGCCGGCGCAGTCCTGCCCCGGCGGCTTCTGGGAACTGACAGCCGTGCTCATGACACTCGCCTCCGCCTTCTCGCTCATCGGGCTCGATCCGGCGCTGGCCGGCAGCGCCGTTCTTGCCGGCTTTGCCTATGGCATCACGCCGGGGCCGGGGGTGCTGGCGGTGTTCGGCATCGGTGCCGACCGCGGCCGCCCGGCCGGCGCGCGCTTCCTCACCGGGCACATCGCGGGCGATTTCGTGTGGTATGCGCTGGCGCTGGCTTCCATCGTCGGGGCCTCCACCATCGGCGACAATGTCTTCCGCGTGCTGGGCCTTGCCTCCGGCGCCTACCTGATCTGGCTCGGCTTTTCCGCCATCCGTCAGGCCGGGCGCGCGGCCGGCGAGGCGCAGGGCGGCCTGGCCGCCGGCCGGCCGCTGATGCACGGCCTCGTGTTCGGCCTCACAAACCCGAAGTCCTATCCGGTGGCGGCCGCCATGTTCACGGCGCTGCTGGCCGGCAATGTCGCCGCCCTTGGCTGGAAGGCGCTGCCGGGGCTCATCGTCATGGCCATCGTCGGCTCGGTGCTGGCTTATGGCGTGCTGGTGTTCGTGGTCGGGCTGCCGTCGTGCCGGCGCTTCTATCGCCGCCACGAGGCGTGGATCGTGCGGCTGTGCGGGGCCATGTTCGTGGCGTTCGGCTCAAAATCCATCCTCGACAGCCTGCGGCGCTGATGGCATTCGCGCACGGCAGGTTCGGTTTCCAGATCTTCAGCCCGATATCCTCAGCCTGATGGCCTCAGCCCCGATGTCCTCCGTTCTGTCGCGCCCGCCGCAGCGCGCCGTCATCGCCATTGCGGCGGCCGACGACCCGCGGGTGGCCGACTATCGCTGCGTGCGCGAGCGCGATCTCGTCGGCCGGCAGGGCCGCTTCGTCATCGAGGGCGAGGTGGTGCTGGAGGTCGCGGTGCGCCGCGGCCGCTTTCCGCTCGCCTCCGTGCTGATCGCCGCCGACCGCGTGCCGCGCCTCGGCAGGCTGCTCGATGCCGTGCCTGCCGGCGTGCCGGTGATGAGCGCGGCGCCGGCGGTGATGGATGCGATTGCCGGCTTTGCCATCCACCGCGGCATTCTGGCCATCGGCCTGAAGCCGCCGCCGGCCGAGCCGGCCGCCGCGCTCGCCGCTGCGCTGGCGGCGCTGCCGCCGCGGGCGCTGGTGGTGGGCCTTGCGGGCCTTGCCAACCACGACAATGTCGGCGGCATCTTCCGCAATGCGGCGGCCTTCGGTGCCGATCTGGTGCTGGTCGACGACGAAAGCTGCGACCCGCTCTATCGCAAGGCGATCCGCGTTTCGGCCGGCGGCGTGCTGGCGGTGCCGTGGCTGCGGGCCGGCCCGGCAGCGCAGATGGTGACGGCGCTGGAACAGGCGGGCCTCACGCCGCTGGCGCTTTCGCCCGCCGGCCGCGAGCGGCTGTGCGATCTGAAGCCGCCGCCGCGCGCGGCGCTGCTGCTGGGGGCCGAAGGGCCGGGACTGCCGGACGCAATCCTTGCCCGCGCCCGCACCGTGACCATTCCGATGAGCGGCGGCTTCGATTCGCTCAATGTCGCCACCACCAGCGGCATCGCCCTGCACCACCTGCGCTTTGCCGGTGCCTGAGGCGGCCGGGCGCGGCGGGCGCCGGTTCAGCCCGGATCGTCGAGGCTGAATTCCTCGGTCTCGTCGTCGTAGGCGAACAGTTCCGCATAGCGGCCCCACGACACGATGGCCTTCAGCGAGCGTTCCGAATAGCTCTCGGTCATGTGGTCGTCGAGCTGGTGCAGGAAGCGGGAGGCCGGCGCGCGGTGGCTCGGGCGCTCGTCCAGCACCGACTTGATGAGCGCGGCGAGGGGAATGCGCGCCACGAGGCGCTCGCGGAACACCCGCTTGCGGGCATCGTTGGCGGATTCCACGAAATAGCGCCCGGCATCGGTCAGCTTCACGTCGCCGTCGGCCAGGTCGGCGAAGCCGAGCATCTGCAGCACCTCGGCCACGGGGAAGAGCTCGTCGGCCTCCATCTGCAGGTCGTCGGCCAGATGCGGCAGGTCGGCTTTGCCGTTGTAGGGCTCGGAGGCGATCTCCTCCAGCAGGCCGGCCATGAGGTTGGTGGAAACCTCCGGCAGCGGCGTTGCCATGGTGGTGGGCGGCGCCTCGTGGTGGCCGGCAAGGCGGCTTGCGGCGGCCTGGCTCGCCCGGTTGGTCATGCGGGCATAGATATCGTCCACCATCTGGCGGAACGCCGGATCGAGGCGGTTGCGCGGATGCGGGAAATCCACCTGGATTTCCGCCGCCACCCGGCCCGGATTGACCGAGAAGATCAGGATGCGGTCGCACATCAGCACCGCTTCCTCGATGTTGTGGGTGACCATCAGGATCGAGCCGATGGGCAGCTTGCCCTCGCCCCACAGTTCGATGATGTCGGTGCGCAGGGTCTCTGCGGTCAGCACGTCGAGGGCGGAGAACGGCTCGTCCATCAGCATCAGCTGCGGATGGATGACGAGGGCGCGGGCCAGCCCGACGCGCTGGCGCATGCCGCCGGACAGCTCCTTCGGATAGGCATTCTCGAAACCGTCGAGGCCGATGAGGTCGATGGCCTCCAGCGAGCGGCGGCGGCGCTCCGTGGACGGGACGCCCAGAGCCTCAAGGCCCAGTTCCACGTTTTCCAGCACGGTCAGCCAGGGAAACAGCGCAAAGCTCTGGAACACCATCGACAGCCCCTCGCAGGGGCCGGTCACCGGGCGGCCGCACCACTGCACGGCGCCGGAGGTGGGCGCGGAGAGGCCGGCGACGATGCGCAGCAGCGTCGACTTGCCCGACCCCGAGCGGCCGAGCAGGCCCACGATCTCGCCCTTGGAAATGGTGAGATCGACATTGTCGAGCACCACGTGCTCGCCCTTGTCGGCCTTGCGGAAGGCCTGCCGCACGCGCTTCAGGTCGACCAGCACGTTGCCGGAAGGGGCAGCAGGGGCTGCGGGGGCAGAGGCGGATTCGGTCGGCATGAAAGGCCTCTCAGTCGAGCCGGAGACGGCGCGCGGCATAGGCGAACAGCGGGTGCCACAGCAGCCGGTTGAACAGGATGACGAACAGCGACATCACCGCGATGCCGAGCACGATGCGCGGATAATCGCCCATGCTGGTCGCCTCGGCGATGTAGGCGCCGAGACCGTGGGCGGCGAGGTGGTCGTTGCCCCAGCTGGCCACCTCCGCCACGATGGAGGCGTTCCACGAGCCGCCCGAGGCGGTCAGCGCCCCGGTGACGTAATAGGGGAAGATGCCGGGCAGCATCACCTTGCGCCACCAGTTGAAGCCGCCGATGTGGAACGAGGCGGCCGCCTCCTTCAGGTCGTTGGGATAGGCGCTGGCGCCGGCGATGACGTTGAACAGGATGTACCACTGCGTGCCCAGAATCATCAGCGGGCTCAGCCAGATATCCGGGTTCAGGTCGAAGTGGACGATCGCCACCACGAAGAACGGAAAGGCGATGTTGGCCGGGAAGGCGGCCAGGAACTGGGCAATCGGCTGGGCAAATTCCGCCGCTCTGGGCCGCAGGCCGATCCACACGCCGACCGGCACCCAGACCAGCGTCGCCAGCATGATCAGCACCAGCACGCGGATGAAGGTGATGACGCCGAGGCCGAGGGTTTCCAGCACCTCCTGCAGGCCGAGTTCGGTGGCCACGAAGCGCACGATGAGGAACGTGGCATAGAGCGTGCCGGCCACCACGATGACCAGCCACAGCCTGTCGAAAAGCGGCGAGGTCCAGACCCGGCCGAGCGCCTCGCCCGCCGGCCGCGCCCGCCCGGCGCGGGGCGCCAGACGCAGGCTGGCGACGGTGCGCAGCACCATGCTGAGCGGCTCCAGCAGGCGCGCGAACAGACGGGTGCGCTTGACCGCATCCAGCACCCAGGAGCCGGGGGCCTGCCCGGAGGTGGAGGTCTCGAAGCGGAACTTCTCGCTCCACGCCACCAGCGGGCGGAACAGAAGCTGATCGTAGAGCAGGATGATGAACAGCATCGCCCCGACCGCCCAGCCGATGGCGGCCAGATCGCTGTGGTCGATGGCGAGCGCCACATAGGAGCCGATGCCGGGCAGGGTGTAGGTGGTGTCGCCGACCGAGATCGCCTCGGAGGCCACCACGAAGAACCAGCCGCCGGACATCGACATCATCGTGTTCCAGACGAGGCCGGGCATGGAAAAGGGCACTTCGAGGCGCCAGAACCGCTGCCAGGGGGTGAGGCGGAACGAGCGGCTGGCCTCAACGAGGTCGTTCGGCAGCGTCTTCAGCGACTGGTAGAAGCTGAAGGTCATGTTCCACGCCTGCGCGGTGAAAATGGCGAACACCGCCGCCAGTTCCACGCCGATGACCTGACCGGGAAACAGGTTCATGAACCCGACCACGGTGAAGGACAGGAAGCCCAGCACCGGAACCGACTGCAGGATATCGAGGAACGGGATCAGCACCATTTCCGCCCGCCGGCTCTTGGCGGCGATGGTGGCATAGACGAACGTGAACACCAGCGAGGCGGCGATGGCCGCCAGCATCCGCAGCGTGGTGCGCAGGCCGTATTCCGGCAGCATGGCGGGATCGAGCGAGATCGGCGTCTGCTCGATGGCCGACAGCGGCACGAGGGTCTGTTCCGCCCCGCGCGAGATCAGGATCAGCGTGCCGAACACCAGCACGAAAGCCAGCAGATCCCACAGGTTGGGCAGGTAGCGGCCGCCCGGCAGGCGGACGTTGGGAAAATCGCGCATCATGACAGGCGGTCCGGAAGGGAGGTGGCGTTGCGGAGAGGCCACCGCGGGCCGGGGCAGATCGTCATCGGCGCGTTTCTTCCTTGCCGGGGCGCTGGTTCACCGCGCCGGAAGGCCGCTTCCATCCGGCTGCCGGCATGGACGCCCCTGCCCCGACGGGTCGTTCGGGAGACTGCGGGCGACTATCCGGCGGCGCCGTGACGGTTTGACGACATTCCATCGCGTCTTCCGCAGGTTAGGGCCTGCCGCGCCGCCGGGGAAGGGCCCGCCCGCCGGTTCTTTCGCCACATTGCCACCGCCGTTGCAGGCCGGCCACGGCGCGGGGTGCGCGGGGCGGCCCTCACATGTAGAGCTTCTCGCCCTCAAGCCCGCGATAGAGCCCGGCGACTTCCTCCGCATAGCCGTTGAAGAGCTGCGTCGGCACGCGTTCGCCGCCGGTGCCGATCAGTTCCTCGCTCGCCTGCGACCAGCGCGGGTGCGGCACGGCCGGGTTGACGTTGGCCCAGAAGCCGTATTCGGAGGCCTGCAGGCCCTCCCAGAACGTCACCGGGCGCTGGTCGGTGAAGGTGATGCGGCGAATCGACTTGATGGACTTGAAGCCGTATTTCCACGGCACGGCGAGGCGCAGCGGCGCGCCGAACTGGCGGGCCAGCGGCTTGCCGTAGACCCCGGTGGCCAGAAAGGCGAGTTCGTTCGTGGCCTCGGCCATCGTCAGCCCCTCCACATAGGGCCAGGGATAGAACGGCGCGTTCTGGCCCGGGGCCATGGCGGGATCGAGAAAGGTCTCGAAGCGCACATAGGTGGCGGAGGACAGCGGGCGCGCCTGCTCCACCAGCGCTTTCAGGGCAAAGCCGGTCCACGGCACCGTCATGCCCCACGCCTCGACGCAGCGGTGGCGGTAAATGCGCTCTTCCAGCGGCATGGCGCGGATGAGGGTGTCGATATCGACCGTGCGCGGCTTTTCCACCATGCCGCCGATTTCCACGCTCCACGGACGAATCTTCAGCGCCTGCGCCTGCTCGCTGATGTCCTTCGAGGGGCCGTATTCGTAGAAGTTGTTGTAGGTGGAGGACGCGCTCTCGGGCGTCAGCGGCCGGCCGGCGGCGAAGGCCTCGTCGCGGCGGGCGGGGTAGAGGCCGGCGGTGGGGTCCGGGCTGCTGTCGGGCGGCGGCGGGGCGGCGCCGAACAGGCCGTTGAGAAAGCCGGCCGAGGCCGGGCCGGCGGTACCCGCCGCGCCGGCAAGCACGGCTGCCCCCGCCCCCGCCTTCAGCAGGCGGCGGCGGGTGAAGAAGGCGGCCTCGGGTGTGACGTCGCGTCCGGCGCGCTGCCAGCGGCGGGGCGTGCGGATCAGCATGGGCATCCTCCGTATCCTCCCGCCGCGGCCTCCGGGGACGGAGGGGATCAGGCGGCGTCGCGCCGTCGCCGGTCGGCGATTTCGGCAGCCTGCTTTGAATCCAGCGCGGCAAGATGGCTGAATTGCGCCTGAAACCGGCCGACGCCCTGTGTAACCGCCCGGATATCGAGAATGAGGCGCTGCATTTCCGCCTCCGGCATCAGGGCGGTGATGGTGTCCCACCCCGGCCAGCCATGGCGCGGCTCCAGCGCGGCGATCTGCCCGCGCCGGCCGCTGACGAGGGCGCTGACGCGGGCACCGGCCTCTGCCGGGGTGTCGATGACGAGCCGCATCACCGGTTCCAGCAGCACGGTGCCGGCGGTGGCCAGCGCCTCGCGCACGGCCAGATGGGCGGCGGCGCGGAAGGCGGCCTCCGACGAATCCACCGGATGGAAGCTGCCGCCGGTCAGGGTTGCCGCAAGGTCGACCACGGGAAAGCCCTGCGGCCCTTCGCCGAGGCTTTCGCGCACGCCCGCCTCCACCGCCGGAATGAAGGCCCGCGGAACGGTGCCGCCGGCGATGCGCTCGGCAAAGGCGAAGCCCTCGCCGCGCGGGCGCGGCGCGAACTCGATGGTCACGTCGCCGAACTGGCCGTGGCCGCCGCTCTGCTTTTTGTGGCGGCCGTGGACGGTCACCGCTCTGGCCAGTGCCTCGCGATAGGCGATGCGCGGCGGCCGGGTGAGGATGGCAAGGCCGTAGCGGCCCTCCAGCCGGTCGGTGACGGCCTTCAGGTGCAGCTCGCCCTGCCCGCCGAGGCGGATGTCGCCGGCCAGCGGTTCGGGCGTGACGGTGAGGCCGCGGTCTTCCTCGGCCAGCCGGCGCAGGGCCTCGCTGAGCCGCGCCTCGTCCTTCGGCTCCACCGGGGCGACGGCGAGCGAGAGCACCGGCGGCAGCGGCGGCAGTTCGATCAGGTCGACGTGGGTGCCGCGCGCGCCGGTCAGCGTGGCGCCGGCCGGCACGCCTTCCAGCCGCGCCAGCGCCACGATCTCGCCTTCGCCGGCGGCCCCGCGCCGGGTGGCGTCGCGGCCGGCTTCCACCCGGTAGAGGCCGGTGGAGCGCACCGCCCGGCCGTCGGCGGCATAGAGCGTGATCTGCTCCGGCACCCGGCCGGCCAGCACGCGGGCCAGCGACAGCCGGCCGGCATGGGGCTCGTCCAGCGTCTTCAGCACCTGCACCACGGTTTCGCGCGCGGCCGGGTCGAGGCCGAGGCGCTCGCGCGTGGCAGAGACCGGCGGCGCCTCGTGGCGCAGCGCCTTCATCAGCCGGAACACCCCGTTGCCGCGCACCGCCTGCCCGATGAACACCGGCGAGATCAGCCCGTCGGCCATTTCGCGGGCAAGGTCGTCGAACACCCGGTCGCGCGGCGGCTCGATGTCGGACAGCAGTTCCTCCAGCAGGGCGTCGTCATAGTCGGCCACCCGCTCCAGCATTTCGAAGCGCGCCTCGATCTGGTGGGCGCGCTCGCTGTCGGCAATGGCCACGACGCGGCTTGCCGCGTGCTCGCGATAGACATAGGCCCGCTCAAGGGCGAGGTCGACGAAGCCGGTGGCGATGCCGTCCTGCCAGATCGGCATCTGCCGCAGCACCAGCGGCGTGCGGCTGGCGCGCTGCAGCATCTCCAGCGTTTCGCGGATGCCGGAGCCGATACGGTCGATTTTGTTGAGGAACAGCACGCGGGGAATGCCGCGCTCCTCCAGATTCTTCAGCATGGTCTGGAGCGCGGGCAGCTTGCGCTCGTCGGCCTCGCAGACCACCACGGCAAGGTCGGCGGCGGCGAGCGCGCCGTCCAGTTCGCCGGCGAATTCGACCGAGCCCGGGCAGTCGGCCACGGTGTAGTCGTCGCCGAGGAAGGAGAAGGTGCGGAACTGCGTTTCCGTGCTCATCACATGGGCGCGCGGCTCGGCGGCGGCCTCGTCGCGGGCGGCCTCCGCGCGCCGGCCGGGCCGGCTGCGTGCGCACATCGCCTCAACCAGCGTGGTCTTGCCGCTGCCATAGGGGCCGACCACGGCGATCAGCCGCGGGGCCGGGGCTTTCGGCCGGTTGTCGGGCTCGCCGGCGCGCGCGTCATCCTCCGCGCGGTTTGCCGCAAGACGCTCGTCCTCGCCGACCGCACCGGCGGCCGCTTCGTCGTGGCTCATCGCAGGTCTCCTTTTGTTGTTGATGTCGAGGCCTTCGGTTCGCATGGAAACGTCGTCGCAGTCCTGATGTCGTCTTATCGTTGCAGTCCCGGCAGCAGGGCGCAAGGCTCGGATGGCGCAAGGCCCGGATGGTGCAACGCCGGCCCTGAGCCGGCTGTGACGGCTCCGCTTTCCCCTCAAGGATTCGACGGTTGCTTGCGCCGGGCTTTGTGATCGGTCAAAAAGCGCCGGACTGAGCCTGCGAAAGCCGGCTGCGAGCCGGAAACGGGCCGCGGGCGGCGTGCCGGCTCGCCAGAACGGGGCGCGCGGCGCGGTGAAAATCTTCAGGAACCCGGAAAAGGCCGCCAGGCGCGAGGCCCGGCACCGCCGCCTGCGCGAGAAGAGCCAGCGCCCGCTGGTGGGCTTCCGGCGGCGCCTGAAGGCATGGGCCTGGCTGATCGTCAACGACGCCGGCATCTTCCGCCTGTTCTACCGCAACCGCCACCGGGTGGACGAGCGCATGTGGCGTTCCGCCCAGCCTGCACCGCCCGACGTGGCGTGGGCGGCCCATAACGGCATCCGCACCATCGTGTGGCTGCGCGGCGACCGCGAGCTGGGGGCTTTTGCGCTGGAGAAGGATGCCTGCGAGCGCGCCGGCATCCGCCTCGTGTCGCTGCCGCTGTGGTCGCGCTCGGCCCCGACGCGCGAGATGATCCATGACGCGGCGGCGCTGTTCGGCAGCATCGACTATCCGGCGCTGATGCACTGCAAGTCCGGCGCCGACCGGGCGGGGCTCGCCTCCGCGCTGTACCTGATGCTCGCCCGCGGCCGGCCGGCATCGGAGGCGATCGGCCAGCTTTCCGCCCGTTTCGGCCACATCCGCTCCTCGCGCACCGGCGTGCTCGACCTGATGCTGGAGCGCTACATTGCCGAGGGCGAGGCGAAGGGCATTCCGTTCCTCGACTGGGTCGACAGCCCCGCCTTCGATCCGGCCGCCTTCAAGGCCGCCCACAAGCCGACGCTGTGGAGCGACGTGCTGGTGGAGCGCATCCTGCGGCGCGAATGAAAAAAGACGGGCGCGGCGCTGGCCGGCCCGTCTGTCCGGACGCGACGGAAGGGCGCCGTTACAGCCCGCGGCGGCGGCGGGCGGCGGTGACGGTGTTGCGCAGCAGGCAGGCGATGGTCATCGGCCCGACGCCGCCCGGCACCGGGGTGATGAGGCCGGCCACGCCCTGCGCGGCGGCAAAATCCACATCGCCGACGAGGCGCGTGCGGCCCTCGCCGAGTTCCGGCGCCGCCACGCGGTTGATGCCGACATCGATGACGGTTGCGCCGGGGCGGATCCAGTCGCCCTTCACCATCTTCGGCCGGCCGACCGCGGCCACCAGAATGTCGGCCCGGCGGCACACATCGGCAATGTCGCGGGTGCGCGAGTGGGCGATGGTGACGGTGCAGTCCTCGCGCAGCAGAA
>NZ_DAISHT010000085.1:0-9345 GCF_036822375.1 Pseudoxanthobacter sp.
CGGCGCGGATCGGCTGCGGCTCGATGGTCGGCAGGTCGCCCTGCACGTTGACGATGACGTCGAATTCCGCCTCGGGGTCGACGCGACAGAGCGCCTCGAAGATGCGGTCGGAACCGGATTCGTGGTCGGAGCGGGTCATCACTGCGCGGCCACCGGCCTGCGTCACCGCCGCTTCCACGCGGGGATCGTCGCAGGCCACCACCACCGGGCCGATATCGGCTTCCAGCGCCCGGCGCAGCACATGCACGATCATCGGCACGCCGTCGATATGCGCCAGCGGCTTGCCGGGCAGCCGGGTGGAGGCCATGCGGGCCGGAATGAGCAGCAGCGGGCGGCCAGCCATGGCGCGCGTTTCCCCTGAAAATGACAGTCCTGCGGCGGGCTTCTACCGCCCCGGCCCGGCGTGCGCTCCTTATAGGCGGGGATCGGCCGGAGTTGAAGCGGCTTTCTCGGGCCGCCGCTGCCACCATGCCGCCCTGAAAGGCGGGGCCGCCCCCGTCACCATGCCGCCTTGAAGAGCGCGGCCGGCTCAGGCAGCATCGCCTCCCGGCCGGCGCGAACAGGCCGCCGGCGAGGCAGGGCCGGCACGGCCGCAGCAACAGGCCGGCGCAGACAGACCGACAGCATGCAGAACACGCCCGGCGGCGCCCGCTCCGCCTCCTCCTTCTTCCTCCGCTTCGTGCCCGCCCTCGCCGGCACCCTGCTTTTCATCGCGGTCCTGCACGGCGCCGCCGGCGTCATCTTCCGGCCGGCGACACCGCCGCCCGCGGCAGCCCCCGTCGCAGCAGTCCCCGCCGCAGCACCTGCCCCGGTCGCAGCACCTGCCCCGGTCGCAGCACCTGCCCCCGCCGCAGCGCCTGCCCCCGCCGCAGCGCCTGCCGCCGCCCTTGCCGCCGTGGCACCTGCCGCCGAGGCACCCGCCAGACCAGCGCCCGCCGCGGCGCCGGCAACCGTGGCGGCCGGCGACAGCGCCGCCGGCAAGGCGCTTTCGGCCCGGTGCGCCACCTGCCACAGCCTTGCCGAAGGCGGCCCCAACCGGGTCGGACCGGCGCTGTTCGGCATCGTCGGCCGCCCGGTCGCCTCCCATGAGGGCTTCGCCTATTCCGCCGCCATGCGCCGCAAGGCCGGTGGCGGACAGGCACGCTGGGACGAAGCGGCCCTCGATGCCTTTCTGGCCGAGCCGAAAAAGGCCGTGCCCGGCACGGCCATGAGCTTTCCCGGCCTGCCCGATGCCCGGCAGCGCGCCGATCTGATCGCCTGGCTGAAAAGCCTGCAGCCCGCCGCCCCGGCCAACTGATGGCCGGAAACGCAAACGGCGGGTGGAAAGGCGGCTCATTTTCAGCCCGCGCGGCGAAAAGCGATTGCGCCCCGCGCCGCGCTGGCATCGGATTCGGCGGGGGACGACAGCGAATCAGACCGACGCGGGGGCATACATGATTGTCGAGGGGCGCGAGACCGGATTTGCCGGACCCGTGACATGGCGCAGCTGGCTGGTGTGGGGCACCGCCGCTCTGTTCTATCTCTATGAGTTCTTCGTGCGCGTCGCGCCGTCCTCCATGGAGCCGGAACTGCAGGCGCATTTCGGCCTTTCGGCGGCGGCGCTGGGGGCGGCGGCCGGCACCTACTACATGATCTATTCGCCGATGCAGCTGCTGTCCGGCACGGTCATCGACCGGTTCGGGCCGCGCAACGTGCTGGTGCTTTCGGCGCTGGTGTGCACGGCCGGCGCCTTCCTGCAGATTATCGGCTCCTCGCCCGGCTTTCTGGTGGCGGCGCGCTTTGCGCAGGGCATGGGCTCGGCCTTTGCCTTCGTCGGCACGATGTATGTCGCCGCGGAGTGGTTTCCCCGCTCCATGCTGGCGCTGCTCTCCGGCCTCACCACCTCGCTCGGCATGGCGGGGGCCATCATCGGCAACGCCGGCATCGCCGAAATCGTGGAAACCATGGGCTGGCAGCAGGCCCTGCTGTTTGCCGGGTTCATCGGCATCGCCATCACGCTGCTGATCGCGGTCATCGTGCCCGCCCGCCGGCCCGAACCGGCGGCAGCCGGCCACCCGGAACCGCATATCGCCCCGAGCCGGCCGGGCGTGATCCGCGCCCTGCGGGTGGTCTATTCCAACCCGCAGAGCTGGTATCTGGGCCTCGTCGGCGCCACGCTCTACATGCCGCTGTCGATCCTCGGCGCGCTGTGGGGAGCGGAGTACATTTCCGCCGTCACCGGCGGCACCAAGCTGGAGGCCACCAGCGCCATCTCGATGATGTATGTCGGCTGGCTGGTGGGCGGCCCGGTGGCCGGCTGGGTTTCCGACCGCTTCGGCATCCGCCGCCGCATGCTGATGGTCGCCAGCGCCGCCACGCTGGGCGTGACGCTGTTCATCGCCCTCGTGCCGGAACTGTCGCTGCCGGCGACCTATGGCGTGATGCTGCTGCTCGGCCTTGCCTCCACCTCTCAGGTGGTGGTGTTCGCCGCCGCGGTGGAGCACAACCCCGGCCCCGTGACGGGCACCGCCATCGCGGCCACCAACATGATCATCATGCTGCTGGGCGGCGCCGGCGAATGGGCATTCGGCGAGCTGCTCGACCTGTTCGGCGATGCCCCTGCGGACACCGTCAGCTACCCGCAGGCAGCCTACCATTATGCCATCCTGCTGCTGCCGGTTCTGTCCGCCATCGGCTTTGCCGCCTCGCTGCTGCTGCGCGAGGCGAGCGAGGCCGAGCACATCCATGCCCTGCCCGCCGCGGAAGCCTGAGGGCGGGACGGAGAACCGGAAGCCGGATTAAATTTTCTCCATCCGGGCGGCGGAAAGCACTCTTGCCCCATTTCGGTTCAGAAGCTGTCCTTTTAGGTAGAAGGACACAGCCCTGTCTGCCGCACCGCTGCGGCACGCCCCGACCGAAGGGACCGGAATGCCGCGCAAGACCCCCTCCGCCGCCCGCCCTGCCGCTGTCACCCGCCGGTCGTTCACGACCGGCCTCGGCCTTGGCCTTTCGGCCCTCGTGCTTGCCCGCCCGGCCGGCGCCCTTGCCCAGCAGGCCGGTGCTGCCGCGCAGCCGGCGGCGACCGCTGCACCCGCACCCGCCGCCGCAGCCCCCGCCGGCCCGGTCTGGCACACCGGCGGCGCCCTCATCGGCAAGCCCCGCTACGGCGACGACTTCCGCCATTTCGATTACGTCAACCCGGACGCGCCGAAGGGCGGCCTCGTGCGGCTCTCCGCCGACGGCACTTTCGACACCTACAATTTCGTCATCCCCAAGGGCACGCCGGCCGCCGGCCTCGGTCTCATCTACGATACGCTGATGACGCCGAGCCTCGACGAATCGTCCTCTGAATATGGCCTGCTTGCCGCAGCCCTTGCCTACCCGGACGACTATTCGTGGGTGAAATACCGCCTGCGGCCCGAAGCCCGCTGGCATGACGGCACGCCGGTGACGCCGGAAGACGTGGTGTGGTCGTTCGAGGTGCTGACCAGAAACAACCCGCAGCAGCAATATTACTATCGCCACGTCACGAAGGCGGAAGTGACGGGCAAGGACGAGATCACCTTCACGTTCGATCAGGCCGGCAACCGCGAACTGCCGCACATCGTCGGGCAGGTCTCGGTGTTTCCCAAACACTGGTGGGAAGGCACCGACGACAAGGGCCGCAAGCGCGACATCACCGCCGGCACGCTGGAGCCGCCGCTGGGCTCGGGCGCCTACCGCATCGGCTCTGCCGTGCCCGGACGCACCATCACCTATGAGCGCGTGGCGGACTACTGGGGCGCGAACCTGCCGGTGAACATCGGCGCCAACAATTTCGATGCCATCCGCTACGACTATTTCCGCGACGACACCGCCGAGCTTGAGGCCTTCAAGGCCGACCAGTTCGACTGGCGGGTGGAAAGTTCCGCCAAGACCTGGGCGACGGCCTACGATTTTCCGGCCGTGAAGGACGGCAAGGTGGTGCTGGAGCTGTTCCCCACCCGCGGTTCCGGCATCATGGTGGGCTTCATCCCCAACCTGCGCCGGGCGCAGTTTCAGGACCCGCGGGTGCGCCGCGCCCTCAATCTGGCGCTCAACTACGAGCGCATGAACCGCATTCTGTTCTTCGGCCAGTACCAGCGCATCAACAGCTATTTCTACGGCACGGAACTGGCCTCCGGCGGCCTGCCGCAGGGCCGCGAGCTGGAAATCCTCACCGAGGTCAGGGCGAAGGCACCGGCGGGCAGCATTCCCGACAGCGTGTTCACCACGCCCTACACCAACCCGGTGGCCGAAACGCCGGCCGCCGAGCGCGCCAATTTCGAGCAGGCGATGAAGCTGCTGAACGAGGCCGGCTATGTGATGAAGGGCGGGCAGCTCGTCAATGCCGGCACCGGCCAGCCGTTCCGCATCGAGTTTCTGCTGAACGGGCCGACTTTCGAGCGCGTCGGGCTGCAATACAAGCAGTCGCTCGCCCGCCTCGGCATCGAGCTGACGCTGCGCACCGTCGATTCCTCGCAATATGTGAACCGCGTGCGGGCGCAGGATTTCGACGTGATCTACACCGGCTGGCCGCAGTCGCTGTCGCCCGGCAACGAACAGCGCGCCTTCTTCGGCTCCGATTCCGCCGGCGAGGCCGGCTCGCCCAACTATGCCGGCATCCGCAACCCGGCCGTCGACCTGCTGATCGACCGCATTATCTATGCCCGGGACCGCGACGACCTCGTCGCCGCCACCCACGCCCTCGACCGCGTGCTGCTGGCCGAGGATTATGTCATTCCCGGCTGGACGCTGCCGGCCACCCGCGTGGCGCGCTGGAACCGCTTTGCCCATCCCGAGCGGCTGCCCGACTATGCCGACGGCTTCCCCTCCATCTGGTGGTTCGACACGGCGCTGGCCGGCAAGATCGGACGGATTCCGCAATGAGCGGCAAGGACGCGGCCGGGCCGGGCGGCATGGACCGGCGCAGCGTGATCGTGGCGGCCGGGCTGGGGGCGATGGCCGCGTTCTTCGGGCCGCGCCGGCTGCTGGCGGCAGAAGCCGGCGGCGGCCTGCCGATCACGCCCGCGGCGCTGGTGCCGGCCGGCTCGATGGTGGAGGCGGTGGCGCCGCTTTCGCCCCGCCACGGCCTGTCGGTGTTCGGCGACCTCCGATATCCGCCGGACTTCCCCCATTTCGACTGGGTGAACCCGAATGCTCCCAAGGGCGGGCGCATCGTGTTCATGCCGCCGTCGTGGGGCTACAACCAGAATGTCCAGACCTTCAACACCCTGAACGCCTTCGTGCTGAAGGGCGATGCCCCGCCGCGCATGGAGCTGACCTTCGCCAGCCTGATGACGCGCTCGCTCGACGAGCCCGATGCCGTCTACGGCCTTGCGGCCGAGACCGTCGCGCTCGACGGCAACCGCGCCGTGTTCGCCCTGCGCGACGGCCTGAGTTTCCACGACGGCTCGGCCCTCACGGCCGGCGACGTGGCGTTCTCGCTGCTCACGCTGAAGCAGGCCGGCCATCCCCTCATCACCGAGGTGCTGAAGGAGATGGTCGGCGCGCAGGCCGCCGATCCCGCAACCGTGGTCGTCACCTTCACCGGCCGGCAGACGCGCCAGCTGGTGCAGTTCGTGGCCACCCTGCCGATCTTCTCGCAGGCCTATTACGGCAGCCGCGATTTTGGCGCCGCCACGCTGCAGGCCCCGCCCGGCTCGGGCCCCTACCGGGTCGGCCGGCTGGAGGCCGGGCGCTTCATCGAATATGAGCGCGTTGCCGGCTGGTGGGGGGAGGAGCTGCCGGCGGCCCGCGGGCTCTACAATTTCGACACCATCCGCGTGCCGTTCTTCCGCGAGATGACGGTCTCTTTCGAGGCGCTGAAGAAGGGCGACGTCACCTTCCGCGAGGAGTTCCTGTCGCGCAACTGGGTGACGGGCTACGACTTTCCCGCCGCCAGAGACGGCCGGGTGCGGCGCGAGACCTTTGCCGACGACCGCCCGGCCGGGGCGCAGGGCCTGTTCCTCAACATGCGCCGCCCGCCGTTCGCCGACCCGAGGGTGCGCGAGGCGCTGGGGCTGGCGTTCGATTTCGAGTGGTCGAACAAGGCGCTGTTCTACGGGCTCTATACCCGCACCCAGAGCTATTTCCAGAACTCCGACATGATGGCGGAAGGCCTGCCTCCGGCCGGCGAACTGAAGCTGCTGGAGCCGTTCCGCGACAAGGTTCCGCCGGCGGTGTTCGGCCCCGCCGTGACGGCCCCGGTTTCCGACGGTTCGGGGCAGGATCGCACGCTGCTGCGGCAGGCGGCCCGGCTGCTGGCCGCCGCCGGCTGCGTCAGCCGCGACGGCCGGCTCTGCGATCCGCAGGGGCGGCCGTTCACGCTGGAGTTTCTGGAGAGCGATCCCTCGCTGTCGCGCATCTATCAGCCCTATATCCGCAATCTGAAGCTGCTCGGCATCGAGGCGACCGAGCGCGTGGTGGATGCGGTGCAGTACCAGTCGCGGCTGCGCAGCTTCGATTTCGACGTCACCATGCGCCGCTTCTCGCTGTCGGCCACGCCGGGCGAGGAAATCCGCGGGCTGTGGAGCGCGGCGGCGGCGCGGCAGGACGGCAGCAACAATCTCTCCGGCATCGACAACCCTGCCGTCGATGCGCTGGTGGAGGCCATGGTCACCGCCGGCAGCCGCGCCGACATGACCACGGCGGCCCGGGCGCTGGACCGGGTGTTGCGCGCCCTCCGCCCGTGGGTGCCGGCGTGGTACAAGCCCAGCTACACCGTCGCCTTCTGGGACGAGTTCGGCTATCCGCCCGTACCGCGCTATGATTTTCCCGCCGAGATCCTGTGGTGGAGCAAGACCGCCGCCGGAAACGGCTGACCCGTCCGCTGCCCGACCGCCCGTCCCTTCCCCGTCCTGTTCCAAGCGAGCCACGAGGCCCTGCCGATGAGCGGCTACATCCTGAGACGCCTGCTGCTGATGATCCCGACGCTGATCGGCATCATGGCCGTCAGCTTCGCCGTCATCCAGTTCGCGCCCGGCGGGCCGGTGGAACGGGTGATTGCCCAGATCACCGGCACGGACACCTCGGCCAGCGGACGCATCGGCGGGGGCGGCGGCGACTTCGCCGGCTCGCCGGCCGGCGGCAGCACCACGGCCGGCGGAGCGGAACTGAAATATCGCGGCGCACAGGGACTGGACCCGGCCTTCATCGCCCAGCTTGAAAAGCAGTTCGGCTTCGACAAGCCGCCGCTGGAGCGCTTCTGGCTGATGATGAAGAATTTCGCCACCTTCAATTTCGGCGAAAGCTACTTCCGCGATATCTCGGTGCTGGACCTGATCGCCGAGAAAATGCCGGTCTCCATCACCCTCGGGCTGTGGATGACGCTGATTTCCTACGGCATCTCCATTCCGCTCGGCGTCGCCAAGGCGGTGCGCGAGGGCAGCACGTTCGATGTGTGGACCTCGGTCGTCATCATCATCGGCTATGCGGTGCCGGGCTTCCTGTTCGCGGTGCTGCTGATCGTGCTGTTTGCCGGCGGCTCGTTTCTCAACTGGTTCCCGCTCGGCGGCCTTGTCTCGGATAACTGGGCGAGCCTGTCGTGGCCGGCGAAGATCGGCGATTACCTGTGGCACATCGCGCTGCCCATCACCGCCATGTCGCTGTCGGCTTTCGCCACCACCACGCTGCTGACCAAGAATTCGTTTCTGGAAGAAATCCGCAAGCAATATGTCATGACGGCCCGGATGAAAGGCCTGACCGAGCGCCGCATCCTTTACGGTCACGTGTTCCGCAATGCCATGCTGGTGGTCATCGCCGGCTTTCCCGGCGCCTTCATCGGCGCGTTCTTCTCCGGCTCGCTGCTGATCGAGACGATTTTCAATCTCGACGGTCTCGGTCTGCTCGGCTTCGAATCCGTCGTCAACCGCGATTACCCGGTGGTGTTCGCCACGCTCTACATCTTCTCGCTGATGGGCCTCATCATCGGGCTCGTGTCGGACCTTGCCTATACATGGGTCGATCCGCGCATCGATTTCGAAACGCGGGAGGTGTGAGGCGATGACTAACGCTGCTGCCGCCCTTTCCGCCCGGCCGGCGAAGAAGAGCCGGCTTTCGCCCCTGAACCGGCGCCGCTGGCAGATCTTCCGCGCCCACAAGCGCGGCTACTGGTCGGCCGTGATCTTTCTGGTGCTGTTCTTCGTCACGCTGTTTGCCGAGGCCATCGCCAACGACCGGCCGCTGGTCGTCTCCTACAAGGGCGACCTGCTGTTCCCGGCGCTGGTCGATTATCCGGAAAGCCGGTTCGGCGGCTTCCTGGCCGTCACCGACTACCGCGATCCGTTCATCGAGGACGAGATCCGGCAGAACGGCTGGATGGTCTGGCCGCCGGTGCGCTACTCCTACCGCACCGTCAACAACGAGATTCCGGTGCCGGCGCCCGCCCCGCCGTCGTGGACGATGACGAAGGCCGAACGCTGCTCGCAGATGCCGGGCGGCGTCGACGATCCCAACTGCACCATCGGCAACTGGAACTGGCTCGGCACCGACGATCAGGGCCGCGACGTGCTGGCCCGCCTCATCTACGGCTTCCGCATCTCGGTGGTGTTCGGGCTGGTGCTGTCCATCCTCTCCTCGGTGGTGGGCGTGGCGGCCGGCGCGGTGCAGGGCTATTTCGGCGGCTGGACCGATCTGCTGTTCCAGCGTTTCATCGAGATCTGGAGTTCGATCCCCACGCTCTACCTGCTGCTGATCCTCTCCTCGGTGCTGGCGCCGAGCTTCTGGGTGCTGCTCGGCATCCTGCTGCTGTTCTCCTGGGTGGCGCTGGTCGGCGTGGTGCGGGCGGAGTTCCTGCGCGCCCGCAATTTCGAATATGTCAGCGCCGCCCGCGCGCTCGGCGTCGGCAACTTCACCATCATCTGGCGGCACCTGCTGCCGAATGCCATGGTGGCGACGCTCACGTTCATGCCGTTCATTCTGAACGGCTCCATCACCACGCTGACATCGCTGGACTTTCTGGGCTTCGGCCTGCCGCCGGGCTCGCCTTCGCTGGGCGAATTGCTGTCGCAGGGCAAAGACAACCTGCAGGCCCCCTGGCTCGGCATCACCGGCTTTCTGGTGATCTCGCTGATGCTGTCGCTGCTGATTTTCGTCGGCGAGGCGGTGCGCGATGCTCTCGACCCGCGCAAGACGTTCCGGTGAGGTCGGTTCGCCGGACGCATTCCGGTGCGCCCGTTGCGCTGCGCCCGATATCTGCGTCCGGCGGTGCTTTCTGCACCCGGCGGAGATGACAGGGCCGCCCGTCCCTTGCTAAAGCCGGAGGCAGAAGCGCCAGCCGCCGATGAGACAGCGCCCTCCCGCCGGAAAAGACATGCCCGTGGAAGACATGCCCGTGGAAGACATGCC
>NZ_DAISHT010000085.1:9445-14362 GCF_036822375.1 Pseudoxanthobacter sp.
AAGACATGCCCGTGGAAGACATGCCCGTGGAAGACATGCCTATGCCGGATGACAGGCCGATGAGCGAACCATTGCTGACAGTCGAGGACCTGACGGTCCGCTTCCGCCGCGAGGATGGCACCGGAACGGTGGCGGTGGATCATGTCTCCTTCACCATCGCCCGCGGCGAGACGGTGGCCCTCGTCGGCGAATCCGGTTCCGGCAAGTCGGTCACGGCCCAGTCGATCCTGCAGCTGGTGCCGAGCCCGCCGGCCGAGCGCACCTCCGGACGCATCCTCTTCAAGGGGCAGGATCTGGCTGCGCTGCCCGAGGCCGCCCTGCGCAAGGTGCGCGGCCGCGACATCACCATGGTGTTTCAGGAGCCGATGACCTCGCTGAACCCGGTGCACACCATCGGCCGGCAGATCGGCGAGATCCTGCGCGTGCACAAGGGCCTCGGCCAGCAGGCCGCGCGGGCCCGCACGCTGGACCTGCTGGAGGCGGTGGGCATCCGCGATGCCGCCACGCGGCTCGATGCCTTTCCGCATCAGCTTTCCGGCGGCCAGCGCCAGCGTGTGATGATTGCCATGGCGCTGGCCAACGAGCCCGACCTGCTGATCGCCGACGAGCCGACCACCGCGCTCGACGTCACCGTGCAGGCCCAGATTCTGGCGCTGCTGAAGGATCTGCAGCGCCGCCACGGCATGGCCATTCTGTTCATCACCCACGATCTCGGCATCGTGGCGCGTTTCGCCGACCGCGTGGCGGTGATGACGCAGGGCCGCATCGTGGAAACCGGCCCGGTGGCCACGGTATTCGCCCGCCCGGCCGATCCCTACACCCGCCATCTGATCGAGGCCGAACCGAAGGGCGAACCGCCGGAGGCCGATCCTTCCGCCCCGGTGCTGATGGAGACGAAAGACCTCCGGGTGTGGTTCCCCATCCGCCGCGGCTTCCTGCGCCGGGTCGTGGACCACGTGAAGGCCGTAGACGGCATTGATGTGACCGTGCGCGAGGGCCAGACCGTGGGGGTGGTGGGCGAGTCGGGGTCCGGCAAGACCACGCTGGGCTTCGCCCTGCTGCGGCTCATCCAGTCCGACGGCCCCATCGTGTTCATGGGCGACCGCATCGACCGCAAGGGCTGGAAGGCGCTGCGGCCGCTGCGCCGGTCGATGCAGGTGGTGTTTCAGGATCCCTACGGATCGCTTTCGCCGCGCATGTCGGTCGGCGCCATCGTCGGCGAGGGGCTGAAGGTGCACAGCCCGGCGATGACGGCGGAGGCCCGCGAGGCCCGCGTCATCGCCGCGCTGGAGGAAGTGGGGCTCGATCCGCAAACCCGCCACCGCTATCCGCACGAGTTTTCCGGCGGCCAGCGCCAGCGCATCGCCATCGCCCGGGCGCTGGTGCTGGAACCGCGCTTCATCGTGCTCGACGAGCCGACCTCGGCGCTCGACAAGAGCGTGCAGGCGCAGGTCGTGGACCTGCTGCGGGAGATCCAGTCCCGCCGCCGGATTGCCTATCTGTTCATTTCGCACGACCTGCGGGTGGTCCGGGCGCTGGCCAACGACATCATCGTCATGCGGGCCGGCAAGGTGGTGGAACAGGGCCCGACGGCCGATGTCTTCGCCAGCCCGAAGAGCGACTATACCCGCGCGCTCATCGCCGCCGCCTTCCACCTCGCCCCGGTCTGACCCGGCCCGGCCGGGCCGCAAAGCCGGACGACAAGACGACGGGGCGCCCGCCCCAGCCACAGAGCGGAGCCCGCCCCATGCAGGTGCGCAAGCGCATCGAGAGCCATTTCTTTCGCTACCTGACGGTGCTGATGATCACCTGCCTGCTGCTGTTTCCGGCGCTGGAGCACTTCCACGCCGGTCTCGCGGCACTGACGCTGGTCGACATCACCGCGGTGCTGCTGGCCATCCGCATGGCCCATCACTCCCGGCTCATGCAGGTGCCCATCCTCGGGCTTGCCCTGCTCGCCGTGGTGCTGGATTTGTGGGAGATCAGCACCAGCCAGCGCGAGATGGCAATCCTGTCATCGCTCTATTTCTGCTTCTTCTACCTGTTTGCCATCTATTCCATGCTCAAATTCGTGCTTGGACCCGGGCAAATCACCATCGAGAAGCTGTTCGCCTCCATCGCCGTTTACATGACGATGGCACTTCTGTTCGCACTCATCTACCGCGTCATCTATCAGATCAACCCGTCGGCCTTCAATTTCGCGATCACGCCGGAGGGCGAAACGAGCCTGTTCTTCGAGTTCATCTATTTCAGCTTCACCACCATCACCACCACGGGCTATGGCGACGTCTCCCCCGCCAGCCATCAGGCGCAGGCCTTCGCAATCGTCCAGCAGATGATCGGCGTGCTTTACGTCGCAGTGCTGGTGGCCCGGCTCACCAACCTTTATTCCGCCGGCGCGCCCGGCGACAGCGACGACGGGTGAGCGCCGCGGGCTGCCGGAAGCCCGCACAAAAAAGGCCCGGCGCGGGGAGATCGGAACACACCCCGCGCCGGGCCTTTTTCTTTCTCTTGCGGGGCCGTCCGGCTCACCGCGACCCCGTCCGGCAGCAATCGGCCGCCCCCGCCCGGCCGCCCCGGAGGGCGGGCGGCCGCCTCACTTCAGCAGCCGTTCCAGATCGTCGGCCTTGGTGTTGACGAACCAGCCCATGTAATTGACCTGCGGATAGACGACACCGCCGGAGCGCGCGTTGGCAGCCTTCAGCACATAGGCCCGGTCGCGCACGTCGCCCACATTGTAGAGCGTCGCCGTGATGCCGGGATTGCGCGAGATGTCGAAGCCGGCAATCTGGCGGTAGCTGTCGATGGAAACCTTGATCAGCGCGGCGATGTAGTCGAGCGAGGTGTTGGGGTCCATGATCGCGCTGTAGAGCGCGGCGGCATGGTCCATGTCGACGGGCGGCCGGCCGGAGCGCTTGGACACGATATCGGCCACCGACAACGCCGCGACCGGGCTCAGCTGACCGAGGCCGAAGGTCTGGCCGGCATAGAGCGGCTGGAAGAACACCCGGCTGAAGCGGTCCTTGGGAAAGGCAACGCCATCCACGGTGCGGCCGGAGAAGCTGGCCTTCCACACCTCGTCGCGGCAATCCCACAGGTCGAAGTCGTTGCGCTCGCTCTTGCAGCGCTCGAACTCGGGCCGCGCCACAAAATCCGACACCGCCTCGCCCTTGTACTGGAAGCGGATGGGGGTGCCGAGATAGGACATGGCCTTGACGTAATAGGCCTGCGCGGTGTCGACCGCATCGACATTGTAGGTGTGCTCGCCGACGATGGCGCCGACGATGTGGACCGGATCGATGCCGTAACGCGCCGCCACCTTCTTGATGCGGGCGATCAGTGCCGGGTCGCGCTCAAGCAGGCTGTAGATCTGGCGATATTTCGCCTCGAACGTGCCGCCGGTCTCGCGTGTGCGGGCAACGGAATTGCGATCGACGGCCGGCTGGTCGCTGCTGGCATTGCCCGGCGGCACCTCCACCGGCCCGGCCATGACCGCACCGGCCGGAACAGCCGGGATCATGACGGCCACCGTCATGACGGCCACGCCCGCCATACGGACCGCCGCGGAACGCACCGTTCCGCCAAAACGCTTGAGGCCGCCGGCACACGACGCGGCGAAAGACGAACGAAGCTGCTGGGGCAGCATTTCCACGACCATCCTGATCTGGCAGACGCCGGCGGACAGGCAACGCCAACAACCCTTCGACGTCCGGCATCCGATCATTTGGCGGCGGAACGGCGGAAACGCAAGAGCCCGATGCGATCACGCTGGCGCGAGGCTGGCCCGGCGCGGCAATTCACGCCCCGGTGATGCAGAGCGGCCGCAGTCGCCCCGCCGGGCTGGCTGCGGCCGTCAGGGCTTCGTTAAAGAATGAAGCGACTCAGATCCGTGTTGCGCGCCAGATCGCCCACGCCGCCGCGAACGAAGGCGCCGTCGATGACGATGGTTTCGCCGGCGCGATCGGGCGCCGTGAACGAGATATCGTCCAGAACACGCTCGATCACGGTCTGAAGACGCCGCGCCCCGATATTCTCGACGGAGGCGTTGATCTCCACGGCGATTTCGGCGATGGCGTCGACCGCATCGTCGGTGAACTCCAGCGTCACGCCTTCGGTCGCCAGCATGGCAGACGACTGCTTCAGCAGGCTCGCCTCGGTTTCCGTCAGGATGCGCTTGAAGTCCGCCTTGTCGAGCGCCGTCAGCTCGACGCGAATCGGCAGGCGGCCCTGAAGCTCCGGCAGAAGGTCCGACGGGCTGGCCACATGGAAGGCGCCGGAGGCGATGAACAGGATGTGATCCGTCTTCACCGTGCCGTGCTTGGTGGCCACCGACGTGCCCTCGATCAGCGGCAGCAGGTCGCGCTGCACGCCCTCGCGCGAGACATCGGCACCGCCGCGGTTCTGGCGGGCGCAGATCTTGTCGATCTCGTCGATGAAGACGATGCCCTGCTCCTGCACCAGCGCGATGGCTTCGCCGGTCACGGCATCCTGATCGAGCAGCTTGTCGGATTCCTCCGCAATCAGCAGCTCGTAGGAGTCCTTCACCGTGGTGCGGCGCGGCTTCTTGTGGCCGCCGAAGGTTTTGCCGAGGATTTCGCCGAGGTTCATCACCCCGACGCTGCCGGGCATGCCCGGCACCTCGAACTGCGGCGCGCTGGGTGCCGCGCTGATCTCCACCTCGATTTCCTTGTCGTCCAGCTCGCCGGTGCGCAGCTTCTTGCGGAAGCTGTCGCGGGTGGCCGGGCTGGCATTCTTGCCGACGAGGGCATCGAGCACGCGCTCTTCGGCCTGCAGGTGGGCCTTGGCCTGCACATCCTTGCGGCGCTTCTCGCGCACCAGCGCAATACCCACCTCGACGAGATCGCGCACGATCTGCTCGACGTCGCGGCCGACATAGCCGACCTCGGTGAACTTGGT
>NZ_DAISHT010000086.1:0-14300 GCF_036822375.1 Pseudoxanthobacter sp.
TGGCGCCCGGCCACTTCGCCGCCACTGTGCCGCCGCAGGCCGGCTGAGGCCCGGCCTTCCGCGCGGACCCGGCACACACCGTCGCGGGACGAAAAAGGCCGCCGGATGGGACACCCGGCGGCCGTCGCTGCAGGACAATGGATCGGGGGCCGGCGGCGCAGAGCCGCCGGCTGCCGCTCAGGCCGCGGCCGGGGTGGCCGGGCGCAGCTCCAGCATCGTCTCGAAGCCCTCGAACTCCGGGTGGCCCACCGTCAGCGGCGCGCCCTGCCCGGCATCGCGGTGCGCAGCGCGGAAGGCCTCGGACTTCGTCCACGTCTCGAAGGCCGCCTTGCTTTCCCACACGGCATGGGAGGCATAGAGCGCGTAATCCTCGCGCACCGGCCCGCGCAGCAGGTGGAACTCCACGAAGCCCGGCACACGGTCGAGATGGATCTCGCGTCTGGCCCAGAGCTCCTCGAAGGCGCTCTCCTTGCCGAGGCGGACGCGAAAGCGGTTCATGGCGATATACATCGGACGGCTCACTCCCGAGGGTCAGAAATCGATGATCCTATTTGGCCTTGCCGGTCGGGCACGGCAAGTACATTTTTGCAGATGCGTGTTATTTGCAGTTATTCCGATTCAAGACTGCCCGGCTGTGAAGAGAAAGCCCGCCGGGGGGAACCGGCGGGCCGTTCTGGCCGAAAGCGGACGCGCGATGGCCGCCGTCAGGCGTTCTCAAGCGGCGGATAGTCGGTGTAGCCGTGGGCGCCGCCGCCATAGAGCGTGTCGCGGTTGAGCGGCGCCAGCGGGGCGCCGCGGCGCAGCCGCTCCACCAGATCCGGGTTGGAGATGAACGGCCGGCCGAAGGCCACCAGATCGGCCCGCCCCCCGGCAATCGCCGCCTCGGCCAGTGCCTTGTCGTAGCCGTTGTTGGCAATGTAGGGCGCCTTCGCGCGGCGGCGGATTTCGGCAAAGTCGAAATCGGGGATGAAGTCGCGCGCGCCGCCGGTCGCCCCTTCCACAACGTGGACGAAGGCCAGACCGAAGCGGCCCACCACATCGGCAGCCGCGTTGAAGGTGACCTGACGGTTGCTGTCGGAAATGCCGTTGGCGGGCGAGGCCGGCGACAGGCGCAGGCCGGTGCGGCCGGCGCCGATGGTGTCGGTCACCGCCGCCAGCACTTCGGCGAGGAAGCGGGTGCGGTTTTCCGGCGAGCCGCCATAGGCATCGGTGCGCCGGTTGGTGCCGTCGCACAGGAACTGGTCGATCAGGTAACCGTTGGCGCCGTGGATCTCCACGCCGTCGAAGCCCGCCTCGATGGCATTCTTCGCCGCCGCTGCATAATCGGCGACGATGCCGGCGATCTCGCCGGTCTCCAGCGCGCGCGGCTCGGAAACATCGGCAAAGCCGCCCTTCAGATAGGTCTTGGTCTCGGCGCGGATGGCCGAGGGGGCCACCGGCGCGGCCCCGCCCGGCTGCAGCGAAACGTGCGACACGCGGCCGACGTGCCAGAGCTGGATGACGATGCGGCCGCCGGCGTCATGCACCGCGCGGGTGATGGGCTTCCAGCCTTCCACCTGCGCCGCGGTGTAGATGCCGGGGGTCGATTCGTAGCCCTGCCCCTGCTGCGAAATCTGACTGCCCTCGGAAACGATCAGGCCCGCCGTGGCGCGCTGGCGATAATATTCCACCGCAAGGGCGGAGGGCACATCGCCCGGGCCGGCGCGGTTGCGCGTCAGCGGCGCCATGACGATGCGGTTGGAGAGCTTGAGCGCTCCGATTTCAACGGGGTCGAAAAGGCTCGGCGTTCGGGTCATGAGGAGACACCTCGATTGGATGGCCGCAGTGCGCACCATCAGGCCGCAAGACAGACGACAACCCGCCGGCTTCGAGCCCGGCCGGGCCATTGGAAGAGACTGTCCATCGCAGATGTAGAGAGCCGCACCGGCCGGGCAAGGGGGCTGCCGGCAGATTCTGAACCAAACGGTTCAGTCAATTTCCATCCTGCCCGTTTACCGGAGAGGCGTGCGGCTGCGGCCCTCAGCCGTGGCGCACCGGCCGGTGGCCGCCGGCATCGACGAGCCGGCCGGGAAAGGCGCCCGCCAGCCGGTCCGCCGGCGCATCGGCCGGCCCGCGGCACGCCGCCACCATCGCCCGGCCCGGCACGTCGTCGCCCTCCGGAGTGCTGGAGGCACCGCGCGGGCGCAGGCAGGGCCGACCGGTTCCGCCACGCACGCGACGCCCGGCCCCTGCCCCGCCGGATCGGGCAGCATCGGCAGATCGTTCACCGCACAGCCGATGTGCCGGCCGGGGCCGCGGGCGCGGAAACCGGCCTCGAAGAGGTGCCGCAGGCCCCGGCCGGCCCGAGTTCGACAAACGGCTCTCCGGCCAGCGCCTCCTGCATCACCGTAGCCGACAGGGGCCGGCCGGGGGCGGAAACGACGACCGGTTCCTCATCACGCCGGCAAGCGCATCGCGGTGCCCCGCACGGGCGTGCCCGGCAGCGCCAGCCGCCCTTCCGCCACGTCCGCCGGAAGAGCGCCGGCGCCGTCGGGATGCAGCGCGATATCGATGCCGGGGGGAGCGGCGCGGAAGCGGCCGAGCGAGGCCGGCAGATCGACGAACGGCGCGAGGCTCCGGATAAAACCGATCCGCAACGGCCCCCGGACAACGCCCGGCACCTGCGTCAGCCGCAGCCGCGCCGCGCGGGCAGCGGCCGGCACACGCCCGGCTTCTGCCGGCAGCACGCGGCCGGCCGGCATCAGAGCCGCCCGCCGGGGGCTGCGCGCCGGCAGCGGCCCGCCCGGTTCCGGCTCCGGCAGGCGGATGGTGTACGACAGGCCGCACTGCACCATGTTGCAGCCGGGCTGCGGCGCGGGCGAAGTTCAGCGCCTCCGCCGTCGCGACAAAGCCGGTGAGCGGCTTCAGAGCCATCGCCCGCCCCGCCCGATTATTCATCTCCGATTCGGATCGATATCAGGTCCGTCCATTGGAACGACCGGCCCGTCACCGCCACCGTGCAGCAGCGTTGCCCGCCCGCTTTGCCGGCAAGGTCGCCACGTCACCGGCGCGCGTGCCGGCATTGGCCGGGTGCGGGCGCGGGCGCATGCCTTGTGCTCACCACGCGGCGCGCCGGCCGCTTCAGGCGCTGGCGGATTGGGGGACGGCACCGGGCGGCCGGGCCGTCATCGTCGCCGGCGACGCACGGGAGGACGACACCGCCCTCCGCACCGCGGCCGCCGCCTCCGCACCGCGGCCGCCCCGACATCCTCGTCGACAATGCCGGCGTCGGCAACTGCCGTCCGCCCGCGGAAACCGGTGCCGGCGACTGCGACCAGACGATGGATTCCACCATGCGGTCCACCGTCCCGTTCTCGCGCCACGCCGTGCCCGCGATGGTCGCGCAGAAGGAAGGGCTGGTGCTGATGGTCTCGGCGATTGCCGGCATCTGCGGCTTCGCGCAGGGCCTCGGCAAGGGATCGCGGCCCCCGGCGTCCGGGTCGGCACGATCCGGCCCGGGCGGCGTGAAGACGGAATTCGCCCGAGGCAAGGGCCGCACCGGGGTCGGGGCGGCGCGGTCCGACATGCCGGTGGCAGACGACAGGGCCGGGGCGGTGCTGTTTGCCGCCACCCGGCCGCCGCCCGCGCGCATCATCCGGATTCAGATGCACACGGGCCGGGGCGCTGTGCCGGACGGGCGCGCGCGGAGCCGCGCGGCAAGCGGCAGGCGTTACGCCCGCCGCCGGGTCCACGATCGCGGACCGGCCGGCACTTCGCCGCCGAGGCCGGTGGGCTGGTAATAGAGCGGCACGTCCGGAATGCGCCCCTCCGCCAGCCGGCGGCGGGTCGGTTCGTTTTCCACCACAAGGGCGTCGAAGCCGCAGCGCAGCATCAGCGGCACCTGATCGAGCAGCACGTTGCCGATGGCCCGCACCTCGCCGGTAAAGCCATAGCGCTGGCGGGCCAGACGGGCGGTGGAATAGCCGCGCCCGTCGGTGTAGGCCGGAAAGGCGATGGCCAACACCGAAAGCCGGGGCAGGTCGGCGGCAATCTCCTCGATGCGGTCGGCCGGCGCAATGACCACGCCAAGGGGGCGGTTGTCGCCGGCCAGCCCGGCGCGCTCAGTAAGGAAGCGGGCGAAGGGCAGCAGCACGCCGCCTTCCGCCGGCAGCGCCTCGTCATCGCCGAGAACGCGCCAGGTATCCGGCTGGAACGCCCCGGCGCGGTAGATATCGCTCGTCATGTCTGCCTCTAGATGCCGGAGCCGTCGATTTCACGGCCGAGAATGCCGAGATGAATGCCGCATTCGGTCTTGGCCTTGCCGCGCCAGCGGCCGGACCGCTCGTCCTCGCCCGCCGCCACCCGGGATGTGCACGGCAGGCAGCCGATGGAAAGATAGCCCTCCGCCACCAGCGGATGGGGCGGCAGGTCGTGGCGGGCAACATAGGCCTTCACATCGTCCTTCGTCCACGCGGCAAGCGGGTTGACCTTCACCCGCCCGCCCTCGGTCTCGAAGGCCGTGAGCTGCGCGCGCTGCCCGTTCTGGAAGCGCTTGCGGCCGGTGATCCACGCATCGAACCCTTCCATCGCCCGCGCCAGCGGCTCAACCTTGCGGATGTGGCAGCACTGGTCGGTGTTGCGCAGCCACAGCGCGCCCTCAGGGTCGATTTCCGCAAGGCGGACGGGGTCGGGCCGCAGCGAGCGCACGTCGGTCAGCCCGAGGCGCGCAATCAGCCGGTCGCGGTAGCGCAGGGTTTCGGGAAAGTGCTTGCCGGTTTCCAGAAACAGCACCGGCGTCGCCGGGTTCACTTCCGAGACCAGATGCAGCAGCGCGGCTGCATCGGCACCGAACGACGAGACCAGCGCGATCCGCCCGGCAAAGACCGTGTTGATCGCCGCATCCAGAATTTCCGGCGCCGTCAGCGCGCCGTAGCGCGCCTGCAGTGCCCCGGCCGAAAACAGGTCGGCGGGCGGGGCAACGGGCGCCGCGGCAACATCAGCGTGAGCCATAGAGGGCCTCCTTGAAGGGCGCCTCGCCAAGCCGGCCGAGAGCGGTGAGGAAAGTTTCCTCAGGTCCGGTGCGGTTTGCGAGATAAGTCTCGACAATCGTCTCGATGGCATCCGGCACGCCGTCGGCCGGGAAGCCCGGACCGACGATCTCGCCGATGGCCGCATTCGCGCCGGGCGCGCCGCCCAGCGTGATCTGGTAGAGTTCCTCGCCCTTGCGGTCGACGCCGAGGATGCCGATGTGGCCCACATGGTGATGGCCGCAGGCGTTGATGCAGCCCGAGATCTTGACCGACAGCGGGCCGATGTCGCGCTGGCGCTCCAGATCGCCGAGCCGGCTGGAAATCGCCTGCGCGATCGGGATCGAGCGGGCATTGGCGAGCGCGCAATAATCCAGCCCCGGGCAGGCGATGATGTCGGTGATGAGGCCGGCATTGGCGGTGGCCAGCCCGTGGGCGGCCAGCACCTCGAAGATGGCCGGCACGTCATCCAGCGCCACATGCGGCAGGATCAGGTTCTGCTCGTGGCTGACGCGGATTTCGTCGAAGCCGTAGCGCTCGGCAAGGCCGGCCACGACCTCCATCTGCTCTGCCGTGGCATCGCCCGGAATGCCGCCGACCGGCTTCAGCGAAACGGTCAGCGAGGCATAGCCCGGCACCTTGTGCGGGTTCAGGTTCTGCAGCGCAAAGTCGGCCAGCGCCCGGTTCTCGCGCTTCGCCGCCTCCAGCCGGTCGGAAGAGACGGCGCGGGCCGGCAGGGCCGGCGGGGCGAAATAAGCCTCGATACGGCGGATCTCCTCCGCCGGCACGGTCAGCACCCCGCCGCGGATGGCCGCATATTCGTCCTCGATCTGCCGGCGCAGTTCGTCGAGCCCGGTCTCGTGGACGAGGATCTTGATGCGCGCTTTGTACTTGTTGTCGCGCCGGCCGAAGCGGTTATAGACCCGCAGCACCGCCTCCAGATAAGAAAGCAGTTCCGTTTCCGGCACGAACGCATTGACAAGCTTGGCAATCATCGGCGTGCGGCCCTGCCCGCCGCCAACCCACACCTCATAGCCGACCGCGCCATCCGCACCCTTCACCAGCTGCAGGCCGATATCGTGGAAGCGGATGGCGGCGCGGTCGGTGGCCGCGCCCGAAACGGCGATCTTGAACTTGCGCGGCAGGAACAGGAATTCCGGGTGGATCGACGACCACTGCCGCAGCACCTCGGCAATCGGGCGCGGATCGGCGATCTCGTCGGCGGCAGCGCCGGCGAAATGGTCGGCCGTGACATTGCGGATGCAGTTGCCCGAGGTCTGGATGGCGTGCATCTCCACCTCGGCCAGCAGGCCCAGAATGCGCGGAATGTCGTCCAGCCGCGGCCAGTTGAACTGGATGTTCTGGCGGGTGGTGAAGTGGCCGTAGCCCTTGTCGAACTCGCGCGCGATCAGCGCCAGCCGGCGCATCTGGCGGCCGGACAGCGTGCCGTAGGGAATGGCGATGCGCAGCATGTAGGCATGAAGCTGCAGGTAGACGCCGTTCTGCAGACGCAGGGGGCGGAACTCGTCCTCGGTCAGCTCGCCGGCAAGGCGCCGCTCCACCTGATCGGCAAACTGCGCCGTGCGCGCGGCCACGAAATCGCGGTCGAACTCGTCATAGCGATACATGGGTGTCAGCTCTTTCTCAGGCGGCCGGCGCGTCGGCGCGCTGCGGCGCGGCATTCTCGATATCGGTGCGGGCAGTCGGGCCGAAGGCGCGGATGCGTTCGCGCAGCCGCACGGGCCAGGGGCCGGCGGCCGTCTCGATCACATCGATGGCCACCGGATCGACCAGCAGGCGCCCGGCCTGACAGGCTTTGCCGAAGGCGAGCGCGGCTTCAACCGCCTCCGGGGTGGTCAGCACGTCCGCCTCGGCCACGGCCTCGCTCCAGCGCTGACCGGCGGCGAGGAACACGACCAGACCGTCGGAAAGCCGGTTGGCGGTGATGATCTGCCGCGGGGCGGCCTTCTGCTTTGCGGGGGCCATGGTTCACCTCAGGCGGCAACGGCGGAAAGGGTGGCGGCACGAAGCGGCCGGGCGGCGGAGAGATCGGCCGCGGCAACGGCCTTTCCGATGATGATCAGGGCCGGATCCTGATCCGGCGCGGCGCCGTCGGAACCGGCGGCGGAGAGATCGGCGGCGGCGATGAGATCGGCAAGGCTGCCGGCCTCCACCCGCTCGTCGTCGCGGCTGGCGTTGAAGACCACGGCCACCGGCGTTGCGGCATCGAACCCGGCAGCGATGAGCGCGCGGCCGACACGGCCGGCCACCGAGCGGCCCATGTAGACGGCCACCGTCGCGCCCGAAAGCGCCAGACCGGCCCAGCCCGGCAGCGTCTCGCCGTCGCGGTCGTGACCGGTGGCGAACACCAGAGAGGAAGCCACGCCGCGCAGCGTCAGCGGCAGCGCCAGCGAGGCGGCGGCGGCAACCGCGGCGGTGACGCCCGGCACCACCGCATGGCCGATGCCGGCGGCCTGCAGCGCCGCCATCTCCTCGCCTGCCCGGCCGAACACCAGCGGATCGCCGGCCTTGAGGCGCACCACGCGGCGGCCTTCGCCACCAAGGCGCACCAGCAGCGCGTTGATTTCGTCCTGCGTGGCGGAGTGGGCGCCCTTGGCCTTGCCGACGCTGATGCGCAGCGCATCGCGCCGCCCCATGGCCACCACGGCCTGCGGCACCAGCCGGTCGTGCACGATCACGTCCGCCTCCTGCAGCAGGCGCTGGGCGCGCAGCGTCAGCAGGTCTTCCGCCCCCGGCCCGGCCCCCACCAGCCACACGAACCCGGCCGGCCCGCCCTCGGGGCCGTTGAGCAGGCGGGCGGCTTCCGCCCGCGCCTCGTCCGGCCGGCCGGCATAAAGGCGGTCGGCGACGGGCCCGGCAAAGAAACGGCCCCAGAAGCGCAGCCGCGCCTCGCCCGGCGGCAGCACGCGGGCAACCGTTGCCCGGAAGCTCTCCGCAAGGCGGGCCAGCGCGCCGGTCTCGCGCGGCAGCATCGCCTCGATGCGCGCGCGGATGTGGCGCGCCAGCACCGGCCCGGTGCCGGCCGACGAGATCGCCACCGCCACCGGCGCGCGGTTGACGAGCGCCGGCACATAGAAATCGCAGAGCTCCGGGCGGTCCACCACGTTGACCGGCACGCCGGCGGCGCGCGCGGCCTCGGCAACGGCGCGGTCTGCCGCCTCCTCGCCGGTGGCGGCAAAGGCCAGCGCCACGCCGGCCAGATCGCCGGCCCGGAAGTCGCGTTCGATCACGCTGCCGCCGCCGGCCACCGCCAGCGCACGCAGGGCCGGCCCGACAGCCGGCGCCACGACGCGCACCTCGGCTTCGGTTTCCGCCAGCAGGCGCACCTTGGCCAGCGCCTCGCTGCCGCCGCCCGCAACCAGCACGCACCGGCCCGCAACCTTGTGAAAGGCGGGGAACACGCTGAGGCGCTCACGGGCATCCGGCATCGAACGGTCCTTCCCTTGTGCTTTCCGCAGCGCGGCTGACACCGCGCGCACGACGGCGATCGGAACCTGCACAGGATTAAGGGAGAGCCGCCCGGATTGCCGGGCATGCCTTTCCCCCGGCACAGGCATCGCAGAGAAAAGAATTCCTCAAAACAGCCGCACCGGGCCCATTCGCGGCCCGCGGCATAATAATCCAGCGCAATAATAGAAAACTTTTGCCTGCCGGCGCGTCTTCAGCCGAACAGATCCGGCCGCCGCAGCCGCAGCGCCAGCCCGAGCAGCATCGTCTTGGCGCAGCGGATGCCGCCGCCGTCGATGGCAGCGCGGAAATGCGCAATCGGCCATTCGAGGATCTCGATATCCTCTTCCTCATCGGCAAGGCCGCCATAGGCGGCGATGTGATTGCCGGAGATGTAATGCGCCAGATAGAGCGTCACTTTCTCCGTCAGCGCACCGGGCGAGGCATAGACCTCGCCGATCCACTCCAGATTCTGCAGGTCGAGCCCCACCTCTTCGCGCACCTCGCGCATGGCGGCGGTGGCCGCGTTCTCGCCGGCGTTGATGAGACCGGCCGGCACCTCCACGAGCGTGCCGTCGCCCTCGCCGGCCAGCAGCAGCGGAACACGCAGCTGGCGCACGAGAACCACCGTCTGGCGCACGGGATCGTAGGGCAGCACGGCAACCGCATTGCCGTGGTCGTGGATATCGCGCTCCACCACCACGCGGCTGCCGTCGCGCCGCAGAAGCTCCACATCGACCACGTCAAGGCGGACGAATCGGTCGACCAGCCGGCGGCGGCCGATCACCCGGGCGGGCGGGGAGAGAAGCTCCGCATCAAGATCGCCGGTCGGCATGGCTGCGCCCTCTGCGTGGCTTGAAGGTCTGGAACAACCCGAAAACAACAGGTGTGACTTTGTTGCACGGCGAACCGGCGCCGGTAAATGCGCCGGATCAATCCGCCGGCCCGTCCCGGTGCGCAACGGCACTGGCGCGCAACCGGCCGGCATGCCATGTGTTCTGCTGCGGTTGCCGGCTCAGGCCGCCGGGCGGGCCTTTCAGGCCGGCCCTGCCTGCGGCGCAGCCGGCGTTACCTGCGGGCGGAAGGCTGAATTGTTCCCCCTCCGCGCAAGGGCGATGCCGGGCCGGCAGCAAGCCATTGTCCGGAGCCATGATGAACCTCAGAGCCCTTGCCGTCCACAGAAGGCCCCTGCTCGAAGCCGCCCAGCAGAAGCTGGCGGAAGCGGGCGTGGAATATCTCCACACGCATAATCCCGACATCGCGGGCAACATGCGCACCAAGATCGGCCCGCTGAAATTCGCGCCGGACGGCGAGGCGCTGTGCGCCATCCTGCTCGCAACCGCCCACGCCGACGGCGAGCCGACCGGCGACACCGCGTTCGAGTGCGAGCTGTCGTCCTCCGCCACCGGCTTTGCCAACATTCAGGCGCTGGCCGATCCCGGCACCATCCGCGTCCACGGCTGGAACCCGAAGGTGGCCTCCGTCATCTGCAACTCGTTCCTGCTCGACGGCAGCCCGAATCCCATCGACGCCCGCGCCATTCTGGCCGCGCAGGAAGCCCGCGCCGCCGCGCTGGGCTATGAGGTGAAGTGCGCCGTCGAGTTCGAGTTCGGCCTGTTTCAGGCCGACATGGACCTGATGCGCGCCGGCCGCTACCGCGAGATGAAGCCGTGGGGCCATTCGCTGGTCAACTACGACATTCTGCACACCGGCGATTACCAGAAGTTCGTCGAGGCGCTGATGTCGCGCCTCAAGAGCCTCGGCATCGTGCTGCCGGCGGTGACGACCGAATACGGCTACGGCATGTATGAAATCGCCCTGCCGCCCAAGGGCGCGCTGGAGGCGGCGGACGATGCCGCCCGCACCAAGCTGGCGGTGCGCGAGCTTGCGGCCGAATGGGGCCTTGCCGCCACCTTCATGGCGCGCTTCCAGCCGCCGGGCAAGGAGAGCGCCTGCGGCGCCCACCACCACATCAGCCTGTGGCGCGACGACGAGAACGTGTTTGCCGGCGAAGGCCGCGCGCTGTCGCCGACCGCGCTGAACTTCCTCGGCGGCCTGCTGGCGCGGATGCGCGAGAGCCACCTGTTCTTCCGCCCCACCATCAATTCCTACCGCCGGATCGACCGTTCCGCCTGGTCGCCGGAGGATGTGTCGTGGGGCTATGAGAACCGCATGGCGGCCATCCGGGCGATCACGACGCCGACCGCCGGTGCCGCGCGCTTCGAGCACCGCGTGCCGGGTGCCGACGTGAACCCCTACCTGACGATGACTGCCGTGCTGGCCGCCGGCCTCGACGGGCTGGAAGAGGGGCTGGAACCGATCGCCCTCACCCCGGGCTCGCCCGATCCCGCGCTGCACGAGCGGCTGCCGCACAGCCTGCAGGGTTCGATCGACGCCTTCCGCGACTCGCCGTTCATCGAGCGGATCTACGGCGCGCAGTTCCAGCGCCACTACACCGCCAGCCGCGCGTTCGAGATCGAGGCGTTCGACAAGTGGATGGCGAGCCACATCACCGATTTCGAGTGGCGCCGTTATTTCATCGGCACCTGATGCCCATATGGAGGCCGGCGCGCCCCGTCGCGCCGGCTGCCTCATGGTGGCCTGCATTTGAGAAACTGGTGGAGCAATCCGCGTGAAGCCCTTGATTATTCTGGCTTGCGAAGTAACCGCCGAGGCTGCCCCGAGCTATCACGCCGCGTGCGGCGAGTTCGGGCCGTCGATTGAGGCCGGGGTCGGGCTGCCGGGCCGGGCCATCTATGTCACCCGTGACGAGGCCCCGCCGGCGCCGGAGGATATCGGCGGTCTGGTCATCACCGGTTCGGCCTCGATGGTCGCCGATCCGCTGCCGTGGATCGTGCCGACCGCCGACTATTGCCGCCGCGCGCTGGCCGCCGGTGTGCCGACGCTCGGCATCTGCTTCGGCCACCAGCTTCTCGCCCATGCGCTGGGCGGGCGCGTGGCGGAAATCGACGGGCAGCCCGAATATGGCACGGTCGAAGTGGCGCGCACGGCGGCAGCGGCGCAGGATGCGCTGTTCGGCCACCTGCCCGACCGCTTCCTCGTTCAGGCGGCGCATTATCAGAATGTCGCTGCCGCCCCGCCCGGGGCCACGCTGCTTGCCTCCAACGATACCGGCATTCACGCCCTGCGCTTTGCGCCGCTGGCGTGGGGCGTGCAGTTCCATCCGGAATTCTCGCCGGAAGGCGCCCGCATCATCCACGATATCGTTCGGGCCGATCTTCAGGCCCGCGGCCAGGATGTCGAGGCCGACCGCGCCCGCATCGGCCCGACGCCGTTCGCCGCCAGCGTGCTGCGCCGCTTCGGCGAGATCGTCACCGCCGCAGCCTGACGCGGGGGCCGTCGCCGGCCGGGCCGCAAACGGGCGCTGCCGGCGCCCGTTCTCAGGCCGCGGCTCCCCGGTTCAGCAAGCCCCGGTTCAGCAGCCGACCGGTCGTCAGGTCCGCATCAGCCAGTCGTGCAGCCGTTCGGCCCCCTGCCGGATCTGGGCCTCGGAACGCGCCAGACAAAGGCGCAGGAAGCGCTCGCCGCCCGGGCCGAAAGCCGTTCCCGGCGCAAGACCGACGCCTGCCTCGTCGATCAGGCGGAAGGCCAGCTCGCGCGTATCGTCGAAGCCTTCCACCGCCATGAACAGATAGAACGCCCCGTCGGGCACGGCATAGGTCACCCGGTTTGCGCCGGCGAGTGCGTCGTTGACGATGCCGAGCGCCTGTCGCACCCGCTCGTTCTGATAGGCGATGAAGCCGTCGCCATGCTGCATGGCGGCAATGGCGCCGCGCTGCAGAAAGGCCGGCAGGCCCGAGGTGGAATACTGAACGAGGTTCTCGATGGGCTGCGCGAACTCCGGCGGCGCTTCCAGCCACCCCAGCCGCCAGCCGGTCATCGCCCAGTTTTTGGAGAAGGTGTTGATCCACAACACCCGGTCGGCGTCGTCGGCCACATCGTGAAACGACGGCGCCCGCTCGCCGCCGAACGAGAACCGGCCATAAACCTCGTCGGCGATGATCCACAGACCATGCTGCCGGGCGAGGTCGAGCACCGCCTGCAGCACCGCACGATCCGCCACCCAGCCGGTCGGGTTGGCCGGCGAGTTCAGCACGATGGCACGGGTTGCGGGGCCGATGGCCGCAGCGATGCGGTCGATATCCAGCACCCAGCGGCGATCCCGGTAATCGATCGGCACGATGCGCGGCACCGCGCCGTGCACCGCCACCGCCGCCGGCACGTTGGGCCAGGTCGGCGACGGCACGATCACCTCCTCGCCCGGATTGACGACCAGCCCCAGCGCAATGTTGAAGGCGTGCATGCCGGAGGTGGTGGCGAAGAAGCGGTCGGCGGCAAAGGGCCGGCCGAACAGGCGGGTGTGATAGTCGGCAATGGTCTGGCGCAGTTCCGGCAGACCGTGCTGGTAGGTATAGAACGTCTCGCCGGCCGCCAGCGCGCGGGTGGCGGCATCGCAGATGAAGGCCGGCGTCGGCAATTCGCCCTCGCCCACCCACAGCCGCACCAGATCCCGCCGTTCGCGGCCATAATTCATCACCGCCACGATGCCGCTGTCCGGCGCGCGCCGGGCGACGGCCGAAAGCTCGGCCGTGAAATCGGGATGCGGACGGGCGGGCGCGTCGGAAGCGGACATCGCAGAACAGTCCTGTGCGGCCGGCGGCGCTGGACAGCCGGCGGTCTTCGGGCCTGAGGCGTGACCGGACCGGGTCCGGTCACGCCTCAGCCGCGCGGGGCGCGATAGATGTGATAGCGGTTGGCGCGGATACCGGGCGGCGTCGGCAGTTTTTCGTAGCCCGGCAGATCCATGGTGAAGCTCGTCACCACGATGCCGCCCGGCGCCATGGCCGGCGGCACCAGCGGCGCAAGCCACGCGCGGGTGGCAGCGTTGTGGATTTCGTCGCCCGAACCGATATCGTTGTGCAGCAGCGCGGCCCGCCCGCCCACGCGCGGCGCGCAGAACGCCAGCGTTTCGCGGATTTCGCCCAGAATGAAGTGATGGGCATCCGGCAGCATGTCGATGGGCGCGACCACGACGTTGTCGAAGGCGAAGATCTCGCGCTCCGGCGCCAGCGTGCGCATGTGATCGTAGGTGCGCGCCACGCCGAGGCCCAGTTCCAGAATCGGGCCGGGCACGTCGGCAATCAGCTCCAGCGCATGCTCGATGAGAATCTTCTGGGCCGAGAGGCGGCGGATAAAGCTGTCGAGGCGGCTCATGGCGGCCGCTCCTCAGCGCTTGCGGTGAAGCGTGTAGCGGCTCGCCTCAAGACCGGGCGGGATCGGCAGTTCGTCGAAATCCGGCAGGTCGAGCCGCACGCCGGTGGCCACATAGCCGCCCGGCGCGGTGCGCTCGCGGATGAGCGGGGAAAGCCACACGCCGCGCGCCAGATCGTTGGTCGGATCGCCGGTGCCGAGATCGCAGTGGATGAAGGCGGCCTGCGCCTTAACCCGCGGGCCGCAATAGGCCAGCGTCTCGCGGATATCGCCGACGATCATATGCTCGCCGTCGGGAATCGAGGCGGGATGGGCCGAGACCGCACGGTCGAACACGAAGATCTCGCGGCCGGGCAGGATCTCGCGCAGATGATCGTAGGTGCGGCCGTTGCCGAGGCCGAGTTCGAGCACCGGGCCGGGCACGCCGGCGATCTCGCGGGCGACATATTCGAGAATCGCCTTCTGCGCATGCAGGCGGGCGAGGAAGGCATCAAGACGGCTCATGAGCACTCAGCGGTTGCGGCGACGGCTGCGGAACGGCCGGCGGCAGGCGATTGCGGGTCCGGGCGGGGCGGCAGCGCGGCGGGCTGCCCG
>NZ_DAISHT010000087.1:0-14287 GCF_036822375.1 Pseudoxanthobacter sp.
GTGATCGAAGAGCCGGTTCTGGCCGACGCCCCGGCGGAAGAAGCCGCCCTCTGATTTTTGCCGGCCGGCGGCTTTCGGGCGGGGTTTCCTGTCCGGCGGCCGCCGGCGGCGCCGTTTTCCAGGGGCGCGAAGGGCGGCTGGCTTCACGGCAGCCGCTCTCTCTGCAGCCGGGGTCCCCTTTGAGGGACCGCAGGGCGAACCGTTCGCGCCGGTGCGGCGCATCCGCCGCCGCTGCAATCAGGCCGCACTGCAATCAGGCCGACATGAAGGCCGGGCAGGGTCGTCCCCGATCATCCGAATTTCCCGCTTCAGGGCCGGCGGCCTTGCGGCGACAACCGTTCCAACGAGGCTACCGATGAGCATTTCCGCCCAGATGGTGAAGGAGCTCCGCGAGAAGACCGGCGCGGGCATGATGGACTGCAAGGCGGCCCTCACCGAAACGTCCGGCGACATGGAAGCCGCCATCGACTGGCTGCGCAAGAAGGGTCTGTCCAAGGCCGCCAAGAAGGCCGGCCGCGTGGCCGCCGAGGGTCTGGTGGGCGTCGTCTCCAACGGCACGTCCGCGGCCGTCGTCGAGGTGAACTCCGAGACCGACTTCGTGGCCCGCAACGAGCAGTTCCAGAATCTGGTGCGCGCGATTGCCGATGTGGCGCTGTCGTCCGGCGGCAGCCGCGACACCACCGCCACGGCAACGTTCCCCGGCAAGGGCCACACGGTTGAGGACGAGCTGCGCGAGGCCATCGCCACCATCGGCGAGAACATGACCCTGCGCCGCACCCATGTGCTGAAGGTCGACGACGGCGTGGTTGCCACCTACGTGCACAACGCCGCCGGCGAAGGCCTCGGCAAGATCGGCGTTCTGGTGGCGCTGCAGTCGACCGGCGACAAGGCCGCGCTGGCCGAGCTCGGCCGCAAGATCGCCATGCACGTTGCCGCCACCAGCCCGCTGGGTCTGGCTGCCGAAGACATCGCGCAGGACGTGCTCGACCGCGAGCGTTCGGTCTATGCCGATCAGGCCCGCCAGTCCGGCAAGCCGGAGAACATCATCGAGAAGATGGTGGAAGGCCGCATGCGCAAGTTCTTCGAGGAGGTCACCCTCCTGAAGCAGGCGTTCGTGCTGAACCCGGACCAGACCGTCGAGGCCGCTGTGGCCGAGACCGCCAAGGCCATCGGCGCGCCGATCAAGGTCGTGGCGTTCGCCCGCTTCGCGCTGGGCGAGGGCATCGAGAAGGAGACCTCGGACTTCGCGGCCGAGGTTGCGGCTGCCGCCGGCGCCTGACCGGCCCGACGATGACCGGTTTTTGCGGCCCGGAAGCCCGGCTTCCGGGCCGCTTTTTCGCCTGAAGGCCGGCGGGCTGCGAAGCGCCGCCCGCCCCGGGGGGCGACGGCGCGCCACGCTTCCGGTTCCCAGCCGGACTGTGCCATGGATGGGCGCCACCCAAAGCCACCGATGATGAGGAAGAACCGATGAGCTCCGACGCAGAGATCGCCGACGCCCGCTCCGCGCTGAAGTGGAAGCGCGTGCTGCTCAAAGTCTCCGGCGAGGCGCTGATGGGGGCGCAGGGCTTCGGCATCGATACCCGCGTTCTGGACCGGGTGGCCGACGAGATCGCCCAGGCGGTGCGCATCGGCGCGCAGGTCGGTCTGGTGGTGGGCGGCGGCAATTTCGTGCGCGGTGCGCGCATCGCCGCCGGCGGCGTCAACCGCGTGGCCGGCGACCACATGGGCATGCTGGCCACCGTCATGAACTGTCTGGCGCTGCACGATGCGCTGACCCGGCGCGGCATCGATGCGCGCGTGGTTTCGGCGCTGACGGTGCCGACGGTGTGCGAGACCTTCACCCAGCGCGGTGCGCAGGAGCACATGGAGGCCGGCCGCGTGGTGCTGTTCGCCGGCGGCACCGGCAATCCGTTCTTCACCACCGATTCCGGCGCGGCGCTGCGCGCGGCCGAGATGGGCTGCGACGCGCTGCTGAAGGGCACCAACGTCGACGGTGTCTACTCGGCCGATCCCAAGCGCGAGCCCTCCGCCGTGCGTTACGACCGCCTCAGCCATCAGGAAGTGCTGGCCCGCGGGCTTGCCGTGATGGACGCAGCCGCAATCGCACTTGCCCGCGACAATGCCATTCCTGTAATCGTGTTCTCGATCCAGGAGCCGGGGGCGTTCATCGACGTTCTCTGCGGGCGTGGCCGGGCTACGATCGTCGCTGACTGATCGCCGCCGGGCCCGGCGGTCCCGCTGCATCGCATGCGTGCTGTCCGGTGCGCCGGGCACGGCCCGGGCGGCCGGGCGCGGTGCGGCAGCGGGCCGGGCCGGCCGGCTCCACTGCAATTCGACAGCCTTCTCGCGGCCGCCCGGGGTGGCCGGCGCGGACGGTGGCCAAACAGGCGAGGAAATTCCATGAGCAACGGGGCGTTCGATCAGGCCGGTCTCAAGCGGCGTATGCAGGGTGCCGTCGATGTGCTGAAGAACGAGCTGTCGGGTCTGCGCACCGGCCGGGCCTCGGCCAGCCTGCTCGATCCGATCGTGGTGGATGTTTACGGCTCCACCATGCCGCTGAACCAGCTCGCGACCGTCAGCGTGCCCGAGCCGCGCCTCATCAGCGTGCAGGTGTGGGACCGCTCCACCGCCGGCGCCGTCGAGCGGGCGATCCGCGAGTCGAGCCTCGGTCTGAACCCGGTCGTGGAAGGCACCTCGATGCGGATTCCGATTCCCGAGCTCAACGCCGAGCGCCGTCAGGAACTCATCAAGGTTGCCAACAAATATGCCGAGCAGGCCCGCATCGCCGTGCGCCATGTGCGCCGCGACGGCATGGAAATGCTGAAGAAGCTGGAGAAGGACGGCATCGTGGGTCAGGATGAGCAGCGCGGGCTCTCCGACAAGGTGCAGAAGCTGACGGACGAGACGATCACCGAGATCGATGCGCTGCTCGCCCACAAGGAGAAGGAAATCGCGCAGGTCTGAGGCGCGGCCGGATGCGCTGCGGCGCAGCACCGGCGCGTGCGGGGATGGCGCGCGCCGGCTGCCGCAGCGCAGGCGGCAGGGCCCGGCAGGATGCGGCGCGGCCCGGGGGCCGCCGGCCCATGAGGACGGGAAAGGGTTGGCGTTGACGCAGGTTTTCGGGGGCAGTTCGGCCATGAAGGCAGGGCAGGGCAGCGGCGGCGCCGTGCCCCGCCATGTTGCCATCATCATGGATGGCAACGGCCGCTGGGCACAGGCACAGGGCCTGCCGCGCGTCGAGGGGCACCGCCGCGGCGTGGAAGTCGTGCGCCGCACCGTGCGCCATGCGCGCGCCCGCGGCATCGGCTATCTGACGCTGTTCTCGTTCTCCTCGGAAAACTGGACCCGCCCGCCCGAGGAAGTCGCCTTCCTGCTCAATCTGCTGAAGATCTTCATCCGCCGCGATCTGACCGAACTGGAGCGCGCCAACGTGCGGGTGCGCATCATCGGCGACCGCGAGGCGCTGGTCGCCGACCTCAGAGCCCTGCTGGACGATGCGGAGGCCCGCACCGCCGCCAACACCGGGCTGACGCTGGTCATCGCCTTCAATTACGGCGCGCGCGACGAGATCACCCGCGCGGTGCGCCGTCTGGCGCAGGCCGCAGCCGAGGGGCGGCTCGATCCGACGGCCATCCGCGAGGATACCCTGTCGGCCGCGCTCGATACCGCCGGCACGCCCGATCCGGATCTGATCATCCGCACCAGCGGCGAAATGCGGCTGTCGAATTTTCTGCTGTGGCAGGCGGCCTATGCGGAGCTGGTGTTCGCGCCCATGGCGTGGCCGGAATTCGACGAGGCGGCCTTCGATGCCGCTCTGGCGGAATATGCCGGCCGCGACCGGCGCTTCGGCGGCCTCAGCGCCTGTGCGGCCAGCTAGACGCGGCGTGGCGGGAGAACTCGGATGTCACGACCCAGCGGGCCGGCTGCCTCTTCCCCCGGTGTTGATCCCGGCCCCGGCACGGGCGGCGCGCGGCAGAAGCGGCGCGGCGAACTGGTTCTGCGCATCCTGTCGTCGCTGGCCCTCGGTCCGCTGACGCTGGTCATCCTGTGGTTCGGCGGCCCGGCTTTTACCGTGCTCATCGCGCTGGTGGGCGTGCTGGTGTGGTGCGAGTGGATCACCATGGTTGCGGCCGGCCGCGACCGCGTGCTGCTCGGCGGCGGGGCGGCGGTGCTGGTGGCGGCGCTGGCCGCCGTGCTGGCGGCAAAGCCGTTTGCGGCGGCCGGCCTTCTGGTTGCCGGGGCGCTGGCGGTGGCGCTGCTCACCGGCCGGCAGAGCGGGGCGATTGCGCGGCGGGCCCATGCCGCGGGGCGCCCGTCGCGGCGCACCGCCACGCGCATGCTGCTGGCGGCGGCCGGCGTGTTCTATGCGGCGCTGCCGGCCATTTCTCTGGTGGTGCTGCGCGGCGAGAGCTACGGCCGCGTGGCGACATTCCTTCTTATGCTCGTGGTGTGGACCACGGATATCGCCGCTTATGCCGGCGGCCGCGCCATCGGCGGGCCCAGGCTGTGGCGGGCGGTTTCGCCCAACAAGACCTGGTCGGGCGCGCTTTCCGGCGTGTTCGGTGCGGTGCTCATGGCGCTGGGCGTGGCGGCGGCGGCGGGCCTGCCGGCCGGGCTGGCGGTGGCGGCTATCGGCGCCGTGCTGTCGGTGGGCAGCCAGATCGGCGATCTCATCGAATCGGCTGCCAAGCGGGCGCTGGGCGTGAAGGACAGCGGCAATCTTCTGCCCGGCCACGGCGGTTTCCTCGACCGCGTCGACGGCCTGATGGCAGCCGCCGTTCTGGCGCTGGTGCTGTCGCTGCCGGCGCTGCTGCAGCATCTTTGAGGCCGGCGCGCCTTTAAAGAGCCGCGCGCGCCGACCATCTTCAGGCGGTGTGCGGCATCGGCGCACCCGGCGGGCACGAAAGGCAGGACTGAGCCATGGCAATGATCGGTGATTTCGGCTTCGGCCTGCTCGGCTACGTGGTGCCGTTCCTGTTCGTGCTCACCATCATCGTCTTCTTTCATGAACTCGGCCATTTCCTCGTCGCGCGCTGGTGCGGCGTGCGTGTCGATACGTTCTCGCTCGGCTTCGGCCGCGAGCTTTTCGGCTGGAACGACCGACACGGCACACGCTGGCGGGTGGCGGCCATTCCGCTCGGCGGCTACGTGAAATTCGCCGGCGACGAGAATGCCGCCAGCGTGCCCGACCGCGCCGCCATCGAGGCGATGAGCGAGGACGAGCGCCGCGGCAGCTTCGTCGCCAAGCCGTTGTGGCAGCGCGCCGCGGTGGTGGCGGCGGGGCCGGTCGCCAATTTCATTCTGGCCATCGTCATCTTTGCCGTGCTGCTCACGCTCTATGGCCGCCCGGTGACCGAGGCGCGCGTCGACGGGCTGGAGCCGGGCGGGGCGGCGGCCGCCGCCGGCTTTCAGGTCGGCGACGTGATCCTGTCTATCGACGGCACGGCGATCGATTCCTTCGGCGGCGTGCAGCGCATCGTGGCGTCCTCGGCCGGCGACACGCTGGCGATGACGGTGAAGCGCGGCGAGGGCACGGTTCAGCTCACGGTCGTGCCGCAAGCGCGCGAGGTGCAGGACCGCTTCGGCAACACCCAGCGCATCGGCGTGCTCGGCATCCGCCGCGATGTGCAGAGCGGGGGCGTCACGGTGCGCCGCTATTCCGTGCCCGAGGCGGTGGTGGAAGGGGCGCGGGAGACGTGGTTCGTGGTCGACCGCACCGCCGACTATCTGGCCAAGGTGGTGATGGGCCGGGAATCGGCCGACCAGCTCGGCGGCACCATCCGCATGGCCGAGGTCTCCGGGCAGGTGGCGCGGGAAGGATTCGTGGCCCTGCTCAATCTGGCCGCGGTGTTTTCGGTCAGCATCGGCCTTCTCAACCTGCTGCCGGTTCCCATGCTCGATGGCGGACATCTGGCTTTTTATGCCTACGAGGCCGTGGTGCGCCGGCCGCTGAGTGCGCGGGCGCAGGATATCGGCTTCCGAATCGGACTGGCGCTGGTGCTGATGCTGATGGTGTTCGCAACCTGGAATGACATCATGCACCTGACGCGCCGCATGCTTGCGGACTCGTGAGGGCGTTTTTTCCAGAGAAGCCGGGCGGCTGCGGCCGGGCGCGGGGCCGCGCCGGTGGATGAAACCGGTGCCCCGGTTGACTCTGCCCGGCCCGGCGGGCTTTCTCCCGTGACCGAACGGCAACGGATGGAAGGCATTCGTTCACCCTGTTGTTGCCGTCATATTGCCTCGTCCAGGAAACCCTGCGATACCACGACGTGGCATATCAGATCGTGGCGTGCCGGCTCGGTGCGCTTTCCACGAGACCGGATGAAGAGGGCCAGCAGACCCCATGCATTTGCTCAACATGCGTACCGTTGACATCGTGCTGAGGCGGATTGCCCTTGCGGTCGCGCTCTCCACTGTTCCGGCTGCCGTGGCACCGCAGCTTCCGCTTCTGGGTGCGCCCGGGGCAAAGGCCGACACCGTCGGCCGCATCGTGGTCAACGGTGCCTCGCGCATCGACAGCGAGACGGTTCAGGCCTACCTGACCATCAAGCCGGGCCGTCCGTTCACGGCTGCCGACCTCGACGAGTCGCTCAAGGCGCTTTATGCGACGGGCCTCTTCAAGGACGTGAAGATCAGCCAGCAGGGCGGCACGCTCGTTGTGAACGTGGTCGAGAACCCGATCATCAACGAGGTCGCTTTCGAGGGCAACAAGCGCCTGTCGAACGAGACCCTGCAGGGCATCGTCGAATCGAAGTCGCGCTCGGTGCTGACCACCGCCCGCGTTCAGGCCGACGTGCAGCGCATCATCGACGCCTACCGGTCCAACGGCCGCTTCCGCGCCACGGTGACGCCGAAGATCATCGAGCTTCCGCAGAACCGCGTGAATCTCGTGTTCGAGATCAACGAAGGCGACAAGACGGGCGTTTCCCGCATCACCTTCGTCGGCAATCATGCCTTCTCCGACCGTCGCCTGCTGGACGTGATCCGCACCCGCGAATCCGGCCTGCTCGGCTGGCTGCGCACCACGGATACCTACGATCCGGAGCGCCTGTCGTCGGATGAGGAACTGCTGCGCCAGTTCTACTTCAATCACGGCTACGCCGATTTCCGCGTGGTGTCGTCCACGGCGGAGCTGGACCGTGAGCGCAACACCTTCTTCATCACCTTCACGGTCGATGAGGGCCCGCTTTATCGCTTCGGCGACGTGGCGGTGGAGAGCTCGCTGAAGTCGCTCGATACCAAGCGCCTGATGGGCGTGGTGGAGACGACGCAGGGCTCGGTCTACAACGCCTCGCTGGTTGAGAAGAGCATCGAGAACCTCACCATCGAGGCCTCGAAGGATGGTTACGCGTTCGCTCAGGTGCGGCCGCGCGGCGATCGCAATTACGAGAACCACACCATCTCGGTGACCTACGCCCTCGACGAAGGCCCGCGGGCTTACATCGAGCGCATCAACATCCGCGGCAACAGCCGCACCCGTGACTACGTGATCCGCCGCGCCTTCGACGTGGTGGAGGGCGACGCCTACAACCGCGTTCTGATCGACCGCGCCCAGCGCCGCCTGAACGATCTCGGGTTCTTCAAGGTCGTCAACATCACCACCGAGCCGGGCTCCGAGCCTGACCGCGTGATCGTGAACGTGGATGTCGAAGAGCAGTCGACCGGCGAAATCTCGTTCGGTGTCGGCTACTCGACCTCGGACGGCGTGATCGGCGACGTGTCGGTGACGGAAAAGAACTTCCTCGGCCGCGGTCAGTATGTCCGCGTGGCGGTGGGCGGTGGCGGTTCGTCGCAGACGGCCGACCTGTCCTTCACCGAGCCGTACTTCCTCGGCCGGCGTATTGCGGCGGGCTTCGACCTCTATGCCCGTAACCTCGCGACCACGAGCTACCGCAACTACGAGCAGAAGACCTACGGCGGCGATATCCGCTTCAACTTCCCGATCACCGAGGCGTTCAACACCGGCGTCTACTACCGGCTGGATAACAACGACATCTCGGTCGAGAACGATTACGGCCAGATCGCATCGGCGATCATGGAAGCTCAGGGCACCACGATCACTTCGCTGGTCGGCCTGACCTTCACCTACAACAAGCTCGACAGCAGCACGAACCCGCAGGACGGCTATTACGCCAAGCTGGTTCAGGAAATCGCCGGCCTCGGCGGTGACTCGCGCTACTCCAAGACCGGCATCGATGCCCGCTACTACCACAGCCTCTATGCTGACTGGGGTCTGCTCGGCATGCTGCGGGCGCAGGGCGGCGTCATCCAGAGCTTCGGTGGCTACGACCTGAACGTCAGCCAGCAGTACTTCGTCGGCGGCGATATCATCCGCGGCTTCGCGGACAGCGGTATCGGCCCGCGCGACAAGAACACCGGCGACGCGCTGGGCGGCGAGTACTACTGGGCGGTGTCGGCGGAAATGGACGCCCCGATCCCGTACCTGCCGCAGGAACTGGGCCTGTCGTGGGCGGCCTTCACCGACGCCGGCTCGCTGTGGAATGTCGCCGACGGCATCAACGGTGCCTATGTGTGGCCGTCCCCGGTCACCGTGGTGGAAGGCAACGAGATGTCGGTGCGCTGGTCGGCCGGCTTCGGTATCCGCTGGCAGTCGCCGTTCGGTCCGCTGCGTGCCGACTTCGCCTGGCCGGTCGTCAAGGAAGACTTCGACAAGACCGAAGTGTTCCGTCTCAGCGGCGGCACCCGCTTCTGATCGCGGCCGGGGCGCCTGCCTGCACACAGCAGGCGGGCGGCCCGCCGGCCTTGCAGCCTGAAACCCTGCAGCCAGAGGCAGAGCGTCTCAGCCTCGCTGCCACAGGCCCTTCGGCATCACGGCCCCGGATCGAGGAAGGTGACCGCCCGCGCGGTCACCTTTCGTTTGTCAGGGCCTGTCGTTTATCAGGGCCTGTTGCGCCGGCCGGTGAGGCCGGGCGGCCTTGCCGCCGGTCCTGAGGAGAGGACAGACGATGACGGATCCGGTGTTCTTTTCGGTGCCCGAACCGATGACGGTCGAGGCACTGGCCGGCATTGGCGGCGGCGAGATCCTGCGCGGCGATCCCGGCCTGTTTCTGGCGGGCGTCGGACCGCTCGACGAGGCCGGTCCGGACCGGCTGAGCTTCATCGATAACCCGCGCTATCTCGGCCAGCTTGCCGAAACCCGGGCCGGGGCCGTTTTCTGCCCGGCCAAGTTTGCCGATCGCGTGCCGGACGGCGTTGCCGTCATCGTGTCGCGCCAGCCCTATCGGGCGTTTGCGCTGGCCACCGCCGCCTTCTTTCCGCAGGCAGTGCGGCCGGCCGGCATCGTGCGCGGACACGGCATTTCGCCGGCCGCGCACGTCGACCCCGCCGCCCGGCTGGAGCAGGGTGTGGTCGTGGAACCCGGCGCGGTGATCGGGCCGGAAGCCGAGATCGGCGAGGGCACGGTGATCGCGGCCAATGCGGTGATCGGCGCGGCCGTCCGCATCGGTCGCCATTCCTATATCGGCCCGGCGGCCGTGCTGCAGCACACTCTCATCGGCGACCGCGTCATCGTGCACCCGGGCGTCAAGATCGGGCAGGATGGCTTCGGCTTCGCGCTCGGCGCGGGCGGCCATCTGAAGGTGCCGCAGATCGGGCGCGTGGTGATCCAGAACGACGTCGAGATCGGCGCCAACACCACCATCGACCGCGGGGCCAACCGCGACACGGTGGTGGGCGAGGGTACCAAGATCGACAATCAGGTTCAGATCGGTCACAACGTCGTCGCCGGGCGGCACTGCGTCATCATTTCCCAGGTCGGAATTTCGGGGTCGACGATCCTCGACGATTATGTGGTTCTGGCGGGCAAGGTGGGGCTGGCCGGGCACCTGCATCTCGGGATGGGGGCGCAGGTCGGCGGGGGCAGCAACGTGGCCCACGACATTCCCGCCGGAGAACGCTGGATCGGCACGCCTGCGCAGCCGATCCGCGAGTGGACACAGGAACGACGCGCTCTGGCGGCACTGGCGAAGGCGAAGCGTGCCGGCGAGACGAAGGAAGACGAGGAGCCCAAACGGTGACGGTCGAGCAAGACACCCCTAACCGCGCGGACGTGACATTGCCGGCCGGGACGGCGCCGGAACCGGTGACGCTCGGTTCGGCCGATATCATGCGCATCCTGGAGATGCTGCCCCATCGTTACCCGTTCCTGATGGTGGACCGCATCGCCGACATGCTCGGCGACGAATCCTGCATCGGCTACAAGAACGTCACCTTCAACGAGCCGCATTTCCTCGGCCATTTCCCCGGCCGGCCGGTGATGCCGGGCGTGCTGATCATCGAGGGCATGGCCCAGACGGCGGGTGCGCTGTGCATTCACGCGCGCAGCAACAAGGCCGCGCCGTCGGTCGTCTATCTGATGACCATCGATGCCGCGAAGTTCCGCAAGCCGGTGATGCCCGGCGACGTGCTTGAATATCACGTCAAGAAGGTGCGCAACCGCGCCAGCATCTGGAAGTTCCACTGCGATGCCATCGTCGCCGGCACCCGGGTGGCAGAAGCCGATATCAGTGCGATGCTGGTCGACGCATGATGGCGGACGTGATCCCCGATACGCTGTCTGACACCGCTGTCGCGCCGGGCATCGACGCGAGCGCCGCGGTTCATCCCACGGCCATCGTGGAGGCCGGTGCCGCGGTCGGCCCGAACGTGAAGATCGGGCCGTTCTCCATCATCGGGCCGGAGGTGAGCCTCGCCGCCGGCGTCGAGGTCGGTTCCCATGTGGTGATCGGCGGCCGCACGCGGATCGGGCCGGGCTGCCGCATCTTCCCGTTTGCCGCTCTCGGTCTGCAGCCGCAGGACCGCAAGTTCCGCGGCGAGCAGAGCCGGCTGGATATCGGCGCGGGAACGGTGATCCGTGAATATGTCACGATCAACACCGGCACCGAAGGCGGCGGCATGGTGACCCGCCTTGGCGAGCGCTGCCTGCTGCTGGCCCATGCCCACGTCGGCCACGACTGCCAGATCGGCAACGATGTGCTGCTGGTCAACAATGTCATGCTCGGCGGGCATGTGCTGATCGAGGATTTTGCCAGCCTCGGCGGCGGTTCGGCGGTGCACCAGTTCGTGCGCATCGGCGCCTATGCCTTCCTCGGCGGTCTCTCCGGTCTGGAGCACGACCTGATCCCGTTCGGCATGGCGATCGGCAACCGCGCGCATCTGGCCGGCCTCAATCTGGTCGGTCTGAAGCGGCGCGGCTTTCCGCGCGAGGATATCCATGCGCTGCGCCGGGCCTACCGGGTGCTGTTCGCCGGCGAGGGTACGCTCGCGGAGCGCAACGAGCAGGTTGCGTCGGCGTTCCAGTCGCAGACGGTGGAGATGGTGACGGCGTTCATCCGGCAGGGCGGCGACCGCTCGCTGTGCACGCCCGACGCGCCGCCGGCGGGTGGCGCGGCCTGAGCCGGCGGCGGCCGGGCGCAGGCCCGGCGTCGCAGGCACAATCGGCGCCGCAAGCAAAAGAGGTGCGCTCTGAACGCCTTCTGCATCAGGGCCCCGCGCGAGGGGGGCGTGCGATGACAACGACCATTCCGGCAGCGGCGCCGCCGCTTGCCATCATTGCCGGCGGCGGCGTGCTGCCCGCCGAGGTGGCCTCAGAGGTGGTCGCCTCCGGCCGGCGCGTGGTGCTGATCGGCATCCACGGCGAGGCGGAGCCGGCGGCCCTTGAGCCGCTCGGGCGCATTGCCGACAGCGTGCGGCTGGAGTGGCTGGAGTGGGGGCAGATCGGCCGCCTGCTGGCGCTGCTCGCCCACGAGGGCGCCCGTGAGGTGGTGCTCGCCGGTTCGATCTCCCGCCGCCCGGATTTCCGCGCCATCGTCGGCGATTTCGGCACGCTGAAACGGCTGCCGCGTATCATCGCCGCCATGGTTGGCGGCGATGACAGCGTGCTGACGCGCGTCATCGGCCTGTTCGAGCGCGAGGGCGTGACCATCGTCGGACTGGGCGATGTGGCGCCGCGGCTGCTGATGGGCGAGGGGCCGCAGGGCCGTTGCCGGCCCGACAGTTCCGCTCAGGAGGCCATCGGCGCCGCGGCCGCGGTGGTGACCGCGCTCGGCACGCTCGATGTCGGGCAGGCGGCGGTGGCGCTCGGCCGTCGCGTCGTCGCCATCGAGGGGGCCGAGGGCACCGATGCCATGCTGGAGCGCGTTGCGGCGCTGCGGGCCATCGGCCGCATCGGCCGCGGCGATTACACCGGCGTGCTGGTGAAGGGCATCAAGAGCGGGCAGGACCTGCGGGTGGACCTGCCGACCATCGGCCCGCAGACCGTTATCCGTGCGCATGAGGCCGGCCTTGCGGGCATCGCGGCGGAGACCGGCCGGGTGGTGGTGGTGCAGCGCGCCGCCACGCTGGCAGAGGCGGACCGTCGCGGGCTGTTCCTGTCCGGCTTCGCCCGGGCGGCGGGGGCACGGGCCTGACGGCACTTTTCCTTCTGTTCCCTGTCTTTCTGTTCCCTGACCGGGCCGCAGCGGCCTTTCTGGAGGCGCCATGGCGGGCGACGTCGTTCCTTCCTCAGCGAGCCTGCCGGATGTGCCGGTGCTGACGCTGTTTCTGGTGGCAGGCGAGGAATCGGGCGATCAGCTCGGCGCCGCGCTGATGCGCGCGCTGCCGGCAGCGCTCGGGCGTCCGGTGCGGTTTCTCGGCGTGGGCGGCGAGCGCATGCACCGCGCCGGCCTGACCTCGCTGTTTCCGTTGTCGGATATCTCGGTCATGGGGGCGACCGAGGTCATCGGCCGGCTGCCGACCATCCTGCGCCGCATTCGCGAGGCGGCGGCCGCCGCCATTGCCGCCGCGCCGGCGGCGGTGATCATCATCGACAGCCCGGATTTCACCCACCGCGTCGCCGCCCGCATCCGCAAGGCGCGGCCGGAAATTCCGGTGATCGATTATGTCAGCCCGTCGGTGTGGGCGTGGCGGCCGGGGCGGGCGCGCAAGATGGCGGCCTATGTCGACCATCTGCTGGCCATCCTGCCGTTCGAGCCGGAGGCCCATCGCCGTCTCGGCGGGCCGCCGTGCTCTTATGTCGGCCATCCGCTGCTCGATCATCTGGACGAGCTGCGTCCGGCGCCCGGCGAGCGGAGCGCGCCGGGGCAGGGCCGTCCGGTGCTGCTGCTGCTGCCCGGCAGCCGCCGCAGCGAGGTGAAGCGGCTGCTGGACGATTTCGGCCGCACGCTGCCGCTGATCGCGGAGCGGACCGGGCCGCTCGACGTGTTGCTGCCGGCGGTGCCGCATCTGGCCGACCGCATCGAGGAGGCGGTTGCCGGCTGGCCGGTGCGGCCGGTCGTGGTGCGCGGTGAGGCCGCCAAGCGCGCGGCATTCCGCCGGGCCCATGCGGCGCTTGCCGCTTCCGGCACGGTGTCGCTGGAACTGGCGCTGGCCGGCGTGCCGATGGCCGTCGCCTACCGGCTCGATGTCGTCTATCGCTTCATCAAGCGGCTGAACCGCGTGTTCCCCATCGCGAGCGTGACGTCGATGGTGCTGCCGAACATCATCCTCGGCGAGAACGTGGTGCCGGAATTCCTCGATGAGGAGGCTTCGCCCGAGCGGCTGGCGGCCACCGTGGCGCCGCTGCTGGCAGACGGGCCGCAGCGCCAGCGTCAGCTCGATGCCTTCGCCCGCCTCGATCATCTGATGGCGCTGGAAGGCGGCATCTCGCCCAGCGTGGCCGCCGCGCGGGTGGTGGCGGGCGTGCTGGCCGGCCGCGGGATCGTGTCGCCGCCGGCGGCCTGAGAGCACCCGCCGGGGTTGCCGGAGGCGGGATCGTGCACGGATGCGCGCCCCATGTCAGACTGTTCCGGCGGCCCGCAGCGGGCGGGCGGGAGGAGGCGACATGACCCAGACCTTTGACGTGCCGGTTGCCCCGAGAGTGCTGTGGCAGCCGATCAATCCGTGGACCGCCAGCCACAGCAGCTTCCAGTTCGGCCTTTATAACATCAGCCTCGGCGCCACGGCGGATGCCGGGGCGGAACAGGCGATTCTGGACGATGTCGGCAGCTACGGCCGGCAGCTCGGCCGCATCGGCGATGCGCTGGAGGTGCTGCTGAAACACATCGACCTGACCGGCCTGACGGTGGCGGAGGGCGAGGCGGTGACGGTGCTGAAGGCGCAGCTCATTGCTGTGCGAAAGATTCGCGAACAACACCGCCGCCGCCGCTGAGGCGGGGCCGGGCTGCGGGCGGCCGACGCGGCGGGCCGGTCGCGCGCCCTGCGCACCCCGCGGCCGGTTGCCCGCGTCGGGATGGTGCCGGCGGCCGCGGTCGTCTGCTTTCAGGGGCGG
>NZ_DAISHT010000088.1:0-13738 GCF_036822375.1 Pseudoxanthobacter sp.
CGGTGCAGGATTTCGCCTTCATGGGCGGCTCGCTCGGCATGGCGGCGGGCGAGGCGATCATCAACGGTCTCGTCGCGGCGCGGGTTTCCGGCACGCCGTTCGTGCTGTTTGCCGCCTCCGGCGGCGCCCGCATGCAGGAAGGCATCCTGTCGCTGATGCAGATGCCGCGCACCACCGTGGCCATCGCCGCGCTGAAGGAGGCGGGGCTGCCTTATGTCGTGGTGCTCACCAACCCGACAACCGGCGGCGTCACGGCCTCCTATGCCATGCTGGGCGATATCCACATCGCCGAACCCGGCGCCCTGATCTGCTTTGCCGGCCCGCGCGTCATCGAGCAGACCATCCGCGAGAAGCTGCCGGAAGGCTTCCAGCGCGCCGAATATCTGCGCGACCACGGCATGGTGGACATGGTCGTGCATCGCCACGAGATTCGCCCGACGCTGTCGCGCACCCTGCGCATGCTGATGGGCCTGCCGGCGGTGCCGGGCGGAGAGGCAGCGCTGCCCGCGCCGGAGACGCCTTCCGCCAGCGAAGTGCACTGAGCGCGGCCCGCAACGGGCTGCCGCGTTTTCGTGCCGGGCGGGGGTCACCTCCGCCCGGCATTTGTTTTCCCGAACCCGACCGTGACGAACGATGGAAGACACCGGCGCGATTCTGAAGCGGCTGACCGGCCTGCATCCGAAGGAAATCGACCTCTCGCTCGACCGCGTGGAGCGGCTCAACGCGGCTCTCGGCCATCCCGAGCGGCGGCTGCCGCCGGTGATCCACATTGCCGGCACCAACGGCAAGGGCTCCGTCTCGGCCACGCTGCGGGCGCTGCTCGAGGCGCAGGGCCGCACGGTGCACGTCTACACCTCGCCGCATCTGGTGCATTTCCGCGAGCGCATCCGGCTGGGCCAGCCGGGCGGCGGCCGGTTCGTCAGCGACGCGGCGCTGGTGGCGGCGCTGCAGCAGGTCGAGGCGGTCAACGCGGGGGCGCCGATCACGCTGTTCGAGATCACCACCGCGGCGGCCATGGTGCTGTTTGCCGATCATCCGGCCGATGTGCTGGTGCTGGAAACCGGCCTCGGCGGCCGGCTCGATGCCACCAACGTGGTGGAGCGGCCGCAGGCCTCCGTCATCACGCCGATTTCGCTCGATCACGAGAAGTTCCTCGGCGCGACCCTGCCGGACATCGCCCGCGAGAAGGCCGGCATCATGCGCCGCGGCGTGCCGGTGGTCTCGGCGCCGCAGGCCGATGCGGTGACGGAGGTGCTGGAGCGCACCGCCGCCCGGCTGGGGGCGCCGCTGCACCTTGGCGGACAGGACTGGGCGGTCAGCGAGGAGCATGGCCGCATGGTGTTTCAGGACGAGGACGGTCTCGTCGACCTGCCGCGCCCGCGCCTGATCGGCCGCCACCAGATCATCAATGCCGGCACGGCGGTCGCTGCCCTCAGGGCGGCGGGCTTGTGGGACAGTGCGACCGCGGAAGCCGGATTGCAGGCGGTGGAATGGCCGGCGCGGATGCAGCGGCTCGGCAGCGGCCGGCTCGCGGCACTGGCGCCGCAGGGCGCGGAAATCTGGCTCGACGGCGGCCACAACCCCGGCGCAGGCGAGGCGATTTCCGCGGTGATGGCCGATCTGGAAGAGCGGCTGCCGCGTCCGCTGTTCCTCATTGCCGGCATGCTGACGACCAAGGATCCGGTCGGCTTCTTCCGCCCGTTCGCGGGGCTGGTGCGCCATGTGTTCACGGTGCCGGTGGCGCACTCGGAGGCGGGGCGCGATCCGGCGGAACTGGCGGCTCTGGCGCGCAGCGCCGGGCTTTCGGCCGAACCCGTCGGCAGCGTGCGCACCGCGCTGCGGGCACTGCAGGAGGCCTGGCGCTTCGAGCCGGCCCCGCGCATTCTCATTTGCGGATCGCTCTATCTGGCTGGCGATGTGCTGGAGCAGAACGGCACGCCGCCGGCCTGAACGCCGCGCAGGGCCGGACGGCGGGCAATGACGATGCGGGCAGGAAAGACGATGCGGGCATGAAAAAAAGGCCGGGCAGCAAGGGCCCGGCCTTTTCCGTTTCGTTCTGTCCCGGCATGGCTGCCGTGGCGCCCCCGGGCGCCGGGGCCGGTCCGTCGTCAGCCCTGCGGGGCGGCGCCGCCGTTGAGCTTGGCGAGGCCCTGCACGGCCGGCTGATAGCCGGGCTTCAGGTTGAGCGCCGCGCGGAACGAGGTGCGTGCCTTCTCGGCATTGCCGAGTTCGCTCGCCGCGATGCCGCGATTGGCCCACGCTTCCGCATAATACTTGTCGATGGAGACGGCGACCGTGAAGTCGTCCTCGGCCGATTCCATCTGGCCCTGCGCCATGTAGGCCATGCCGCGGGCGTTGTAGGGCGCCGCAGCGGTGGGATCGAGGCTGATGGCGCGCGAGAAGTCGTCGATCGCCTTCGCCAGATTGCCCTGCTGCTGATAGACGAGGCCGCGATTGTGGAACGCGCGGGAATCGTTGGGATCGGCCGCGATGGCGGCGTTGAAGTCGTTCAGGGCCAGATCGAGCTGACCGTTGAGCCGGTAGATGTTGCCGCGGCCGACATAAGCCGGCGAGTATTGCGGGTTGATCTTGATGGCGTAGGCGTAGTCGTTCAGCGCCGCCTGCGGCTGGTTCATGGCGCGATAGATCAGGGCGCGATTCGAATAAGCCTGATAGAAATCCGGCTTCAGCTGGATGGCGGTGGTGAAATCGGCCAGTGCCTTGTCGTTCTGCCCGACCTTGCCATAGGCCGAACCGCGCATGTTGTAGGCCTGCGGGTCGTTCGGATTGGCGTTGATGACCTCGGTGATCGACTGGATATTGTCGCGCGCGGCGGACTGAGCCGCGATCTGGGCGGGCGACATGCCAGCCTGATTCTGGCAGGCCGCTGCCAGCAGCGCCACGGCCAGCGCCGCCGCCGGCGCCAGTGCGCGGCCCTGCCGCTTCAGGGCCAATCCGTTGAACCGGGGCCGTGATTTCGCCACCGCAAACTCTGCGTCTGCTCGCCGCATGCCGTGCTCCTGAACGGTCCCCGGCGGGCATCGTGCCGCCCGGGGACTCCCCTGTTCGCGGGCCGCCGGCCATGTGGCCGCCGCCCGAAAAGACCGATCGTCGCCTTCGCAGCCGGCAAACGGCTGCCGCCACCCGACGTTGCACAGCCGGAGGGCGGTCGCCGCACCGGCCGGAACCGCGGAGAAAACCGGGCTGTCAGGTCGAATCACCTGTCCCGGCTCTGTTTGTGGTGATTGGCGTGCCCGGGTGTCGAGGATGTGGCGCCGGCGGGCTGCGCAATGTGGCAGGATGTTGCTTGTTTGCCGGTGTTGCCATCTGAGCACGCCGCACCGGGGAAGAAAGCCGGTGCAGCGGGATTCGCGGCGCTCATGCACCAGAGAATCCGGTGCCGGGAATCCTGTGCAGGGCTCCCGATGCAGGACTCATAATGGAAAACTCACAATGCATGGCTCACAATGCAAAAGACCGCCGTCGGTTGGCCCGACGCCGGTCTCACGCATCTGCCGTGAGGCAGGGAATCAACGCTTGGCGGCGGCAACCTTGGCCGGCACCAGACCCTCGCGCTGAGCGCGCTTGCGCGCCAGCTTGCGGGCGCGGCGGACGGCCTCGGCCTTCTCGCGCGCCTTCTTCTCCGACGGCTTCTCATAATGACCGCGGAGCTTCATCTCGCGGAAGATGCCTTCGCGCTGCATCTTCTTCTTGAGAGCCTTGAGGGCCTGATCGACGTTGTTGTCGCGGACGAGAACCTGCACGCCTGTGTCTCGCTATCTGTTCCGGAAACCGCGGCACCCGCTGCATGCGGAAGGCCGGGGAACCCTTGAGTTACATCCATCAACGAATGGCCGGCCCGGCGCCTCAGGCGCCCCCGGTTCTTCGACATGGGGGGCTCGATAGCAGAAACGGTGCGCGGTGTCCATGTCCCCCTGAAAAAACGCGCCGCGGAAATCCGCCGGCACCGCGCCGGGCGGGGGAGGCGGGTGAGATGCACCGGTGCGACAGGAGCACGGGGCACCGGTGCATCTCGTTTCCTGTCCGGGCCGCCGGGGAACGGCCGCAGGCAGGACGGCGGCAGCCGGAGGGATGCGGCTGCACCGGGGTGCGGCGCAGGACGGAGACGCCGGAGCGCCGTCATCCTGCAGCCTTGCGGGCGCGCCGGGCGGCAGGGCCGCACCGGCAAAGCGGGCCGTCCGGCGGCGGTGCCGCGGACGGTGCCCGCCCGGTTCGTCCTGACCTCAGTTCGTCTTGGTGGTCGAGGGCGCGGTGGTCGGGGCCGGCGCCGTGGTCTTGGCGGGCTTCTTCTTCTTCTTCACCGGCGCCGCCGGCTTGGCGGTGGTGGTGGTGGTCGGGGCCGTGGTGGACTGGCCGGCGAAGGACACGGCCGGCGCGGCAACGAGGCCGGCGGAGAGCAGAGCGGCGGAAAGAGCAAGCGCCACGCGATTACGGGAGGTCATGGACCCTGATTCCTGATGATGTTCCGGTTGCCGGGGGCCGGCGGGCCTGCACCGCGAAAGCGGGCGGCCCGTTCGGCGGGGCGTTTTCATCGCGTCCCATTCGTTCTTTCGCTGCGCGGTCGCGCCCGGTTACATCCGCCGCCGCATTTTTCCCGAAAGGCGGTTGGTGAGGGCGGGTGAGCCGAACCACAGGCTGGCGCCGATGACGAGGGCCAGTGCCAGCAGGTTGATCGCCAGATCCACCGCGGCGGCATCCCACGGATGAAACAGGGTGAAGAGCGACAGCCCGGCGGCGGCCGCCGCCAGACCGGCCGTGGCGGCCGCGAGGCGGGGCCACAGCGGAAAGGCGCGGCGCAGCATCGCCACCAGCAGCGCGCACAGCGGCAGCGCGAGGGCGAGGATGATGAGAAGGCAGTTGCGCACCTCCTCAAGCGTCGGGTCATAGGCGGTCTCATCCATCACCACCCGCGCATAGCCGGCAATGCCGGCGGCAACCCACAGTGCGGCGGAAGGCAGCGGCAGCAGCGCCCACAGGGGGGAGCGGTCCGGCAGGGCGATTTCAAAGGCGGCGAGGGCGGCCAGAATCATCGTCAGCACCGAGGCCGCGAGGCCGATGGCGGCCTCCGGCTGCCCGGTCAGCCGGCCGGCCATGGCATCGAGATCGGCGAAGAACGCCAGCAGCACCGCCAGCGCCGCCACCAGCGCCAGCCAGCGGGTGGCGCGCACCAGCGGCGGCGGCAGCGCGGCCGCGCCCACCGGCCCGCGGGCGAGGCGGCCGATGAGCCGGGCAACCTCGGTCTCACCATCCGGCGGCGGTTCGTTGGGGTGCGGGTCTGGCATGGTGGTTCATCCCGGCGGCGCCGTCCGGTCGCCCGGGGAGCCAGAGGTTGCGCCGCCGCCGGCAGCGGCCGGGCTGCTCTGCGGCAAGCCATCTGCGGCAGGCCATCTGCGGCAAGCCATCTGCGTTGCCGGGCCATGGGGCGCCGGCCTGATTCGTTGCTGCGCTTCAGGATGCCCGATCCGGCGGCCGGGCCAAAGAGCCGGCGGCTGCGTGCCTTTCGGCGGCGGTCCGCTTCGGCCGCCCGGTCAGCCGCCGCTGAATTCGCCGTGGCCGAAGCGTTCGGCCAGCGTCTTCAGGGCGCGGTGCAGGTTCACTTTCAGCGCGCCGGCGGTGCGGCCGGTCGTTGCCGCAGCTTCGGCCAGAGAATGGCCGGCGAGCGCCAGCTGCTCCACCGCCTCGCGCTGCCCCTGCGGCAGGCTCTCGATGGCGCGGCCGACCAGCGCCAGCCGGCTGGCACGGTCGAGGCCGGTCTCGGGATCGGCGGAAAGGTCGGCGTGGGCTTCGTAGGCAAACGGATCGTGCACCTCGCGGCGCAGCAGCCGTTCGTTGCGGCGCAGAAAATCGATGGCGCGCCGCTGTGCAAGCGTGGTCAGCCACGCCCGGAACGAGCGGGCGGGATCGTAGGTATGGCGCGCCTGATGCACGGTGATGAGCACATCCTGCACGACGTCGTCGGAGCGGTCGGCCGGCACGCCCTGCCGGCGGGCAACGGCGCGGATCAGCGGTACGCAATCGCGCAGCACCGCCTGATAGGCCCGTTCGTCGCCGGCCTGCGCGGCGGCCATCCACGCGCACCAGCGCGCATCGGCGGCATCGCTGCGGAGGCCGGAAGGGGCGGAACAAGGCTCAGTCATCATCGGCGCGCCACCGTTGCTGCTGCGGCGCCGGGGATGGATCGCACCGGGCCGCAGACCCCGATCGGACCCTCCGATCGCGTCGGAACTGCGGCGCCGCTGCGCCACATCCGGCGCCATGGCAGAAATTCGTGCGGCAGGGGCCGGCGGTTACGCGGCCGGCGGACTTTTTTTCGGCGGGCGGCGCGGTTTCAGCCGCAGCGCGGGGGCCTCGATGAAATGCCAGGACAGCACCGCCAGCGCCAGCGCGCCGGCTGCCGACAGCAGCGCCGCCAGATGCACGCCGATGAGGCCGTGGAAATTGCTGGCCACCACCTGCTGCACCGGGAAGGCATAGAGATAAAGCCCGTAGGAAAAATCGCCCGGCCGGGCGAAACCGGCGAAGCTGGTGCCGTTGCAGAAGGCAAGCACGGCATAGGCAAAGAGGAATGCCCGCGGCGCGAACGGCACGGCGCTGGCCGGCATCACCACCAGCACGGCCACGACCAGAAGCCCGATGTCGGTGCGCAGCGCCAGCCGCCGCGGGCTGAGCGCAAGCACCGCGCCGCTGATATAATAAAGGCCGAGGCCGGCGATGTTGGTGAGATCGGTGCTGCCGACGAAGAAGCCCGGCCGTCCGCTCGCCTCCACCGCCATCAGGAAGGCCCAAAGCCCGGCCCCGGCCGCAAGGTGCCAGAGCAGCGGGCCGGCGAGCCGGCGCGGCAGCTTCAGCCGCAGCAGCCCAAGCGCGGTGAGGCCGATGGTGACCGACATCACATACATCAGCACTTCCACCGGCAGGCTCCACAGCGAGCCGTTGACGGCATTGGGAAACGGCGTATCGGCAAACACGCCCGGCAGGTTGTGGCTGATGCGCGGGAAGAGCACGATGTTGCCGAGATAGCGCCAGGTGGCGGGCGCGCCGAAATAGGCCGTCAGCGGCAGCGTGGTGACCAGCGGGCCGAGAACGAACACCGAGAACGCCAGCACCCCGGCAAGTCCCGGCAGAATGCGCAGGGCGCGGCGGCGGATGAAGCGGGCGGGCGCGGGATCCGCCTGCCAGCTGAGCGTGACGAGATATCCGCTGATGCAGAAGAAGATATCGATGCCGAGGCCGTGCAGCGAGGTGCCGAGCAGCATCGGCACCGGCTCGCCCATCAGCACGAACATATGGCCGTAAAGCACCGACAGGGCGGCGATGGCGCGCAGGAAATCGAAATTGTTGGCCCGCGTCATCGCTCACCGCTTTCGTCGTGTCCGGCCGGTTTTATCGCTGTTGCCGCCCGCCTCCAAGCACCGTATCCGTCCGGCCCCGGCGCGGGCCGGTTTGCCGGCCCGCCGGCGCCGGTGGCGGGTTGAAGGCGGGCGACAGCTGCGGCATGCCTCTTCTGCGGCCCGAAGGGCGGGTCGCCTGTGCGTTTTTCTGCGCAAAGCGGAGCGTCCCGCCATGCCGGTTCCTTTTGCTGCCGTCCCCGCCGCGCCGGTGCTGCTGTGGTTCGGCGACGACCTCAGGCTCGACGACAATCCGGCCCTTGTTGCCGCAGCGGAAAGCGGGCGGCCGCTGGTGGCCCTGTTCGTGCTGGACGAGGCGGCCGGACGCCCGCCGGGCGGCGCGTCGCGCTGGTGGCTGCACCACGCGCTCGCCGGCCTCGATCGGGCGCTCCGTGCCTGCGGCGTGCCGCTGGTGCTGCGGCGCGGGCGGGCGGGCGCCATCGTGCCGGCGGTCGCCGATGCCTGCGGCGCCGGCCTGGTGGTGTGGAACCGGAGGGCCGATGGCGCGGCGGCCGCCGGCGAAGAGGCCATTGCCGCCACGCTGCAGGAGCAGGGCCGTTCCGTGCACCGCTTTCTGGCCGACCGGCTGTTCGCGCCGGGAGCGGTGGTGACCGGCGGCGGCCGGCCCTATCGCGTCTTCACGCCGTTCTGGAAGGCGGCCATGGCCGGGCCCGCGCCGCGGATGCCGAAGCCGGCGCCACAGGCGCTCACGGGCTTTGCCGCACCGCCGGCGGGGCTGGCGCTGGCCGACCTGAGCCTGCTGCCGGCCCGCCCGGACTGGGCGGGCGGGCTGCGCGCGCAGTGGAGCGAGGCCGGCCGCGGCCCCGACGAGGCCATGGCGCAGGCCGGCCTTGCCCGCTTTCTCGACCGGACACTGGCCGGCTATGCCGACGCGCGCGACGGGATCGCCGCCGATGCCACCTCGCGGCTGTCGCCCTGGCTGCGCTTCGGCCAGATTTCGCCGCGCCGCATCTTCCACAGCGTACGCATGCGGGTGGCGGACGACGACCGCGATGCGGGGAAATTCCTCGCCGAACTCGGCTGGCGGGAGTTCTGCCGCGGCCTTGCCGATCAGTTTCCCGATCTGGCGGAAGCCCCCATCGATCCGCGCTTCGGGGCCTTTCCATGGCGCGACGATCCGGCCGGCCTTGCCGCCTGGCAGAAGGGCGAGACCGGCATTCCGCTGGTCGATGCGGCCATGCGGGCGCTGTGGCAGACCGGCTTCATCCATAACCGGGCGCGCATGGTCGCCGCCTCCTATCTCGTCAAGCATCTGCTGATCGACTGGCGGCAGGGCGAGCGCTGGTTCTGGGATACGCTGGTCGATGCCGACAGCGCCTCCAACCCGGCAAGCTGGCAGTGGGTGGCGGGCTGCGGGGCCGATGCCGCCCCGTTCATCCGCATCTTCAACCCCGTGCTGCAGGGCGAGCGGTTCGATCCGGCGGGGGCTTATGTGCGCCGTTTCGTGCCCGAACTCGCCCGCCTGCCGGATGCGTGGCTGCACCGGCCGTGGATGGCGCCGGCGAGCGTGATGGCTGCGGCCGGCATCCGCCTCGGGCGCGATTATCCGCTGCCGGTGGTCGAGCCCGATGCCGGCCGGCGGCGGGCGCTGGCGGCCTTCGAGGCCCTGCGCGCCGGCCCGTGACAGATCCGGTGTGCCCGAGCAGCGGGCTTCAGGCCGGGCGGTCGAAGGCGCGCTGCACGCCGGCGGCATCGGCAATGCCGTGCGCCAGCAGCACCTGCAGCAGCACCCGCGCCTTGGCCGGGTTGTAGTAGCCGGCAGCAATGAAGCCGAGCCGGTCGTCGTCGATCTCGATGTTGCGCATCACCGCGCCGGCCCCGGCGCGGCTGGCGCGCACCACGACGATGCCGGCCTTCACCGCTGCCGCCAGCGCGGCGATGACCGGCGTGGCGGCGTTGCCGTCGCCGACGCCGGCCAGCACGATGCCCCTGACGCCGGCGGCAACCAGCGCGGCGACGGGGGCCGCATCCATGCCCGCGTGGGCAAAGACGATGCCGACCGGCGGCAGCGCGGCCTGCGCCGGCAGCCCGTACACGGTGCGTGCGGCGGGCGGGGCGAAGAACACCGCGCCGTTGGGCGTGACCGCGCCGACCGGGCCGAAATTGGGCGACCGGAACGTCTCCAGCGCCGTGGTGGAGGTTTTGGTGACGTCGGCGGCGCCGTGGATGGTGTCGTTCAGCACCACCAGCACGCCGCGTCCGCGGGCCTGCGGCGCCGTGGCCACCAGCGCCGCCTCGCCCAGATTGGCCGGCCCGTCGGCACTGACGGCCGTGGAGGGCCGCATGGCGCCGACCATCACCACCGGCTTTTCCGTGTCGCTCACGAGCGAGAGGAACAGCGCCGTCTCTTCCATGGTGTCGGTGCCGTGGATGACGAGAATGCCGTCGGTCGCCGGGTCTGCCGCCAGCGCCCGGATGCGCACCGCAAGGGCGAACCACACGGCATCGGTCATGTCCTGACTGCCGATGGCGGCCACCTGCTCGGTGGAAAAGCGGGCCAGCCGGTCAAGCCCCGGTACCGCGGCGATCAGGCTGGCACCGGAGATGCGGCCGGCATCGTAACCGGCCTGCGAGCGCGGATCGGCGGCACCGGCAATGGTGCCCCCCGTGGCCAGAACCGCAAGGCAGGGCAGGGTGTCGGCCATGATCGTCTCCGCTGGGAATTCAAACGCTCCGGCTGCCGGTCGCAACCGCGGTGCCGCGTCCGGGGGGCGGGCAGGGCGCGGGGCGGCTTGCGGCAAAGCTGCGGCCGGCGGACGGCCCCGGCGGGGCCGCGGCGCTCCGGTTTCTGGCGGCAGGGTCGGCCGCGCGTCGCTGCCGTGTCAAGCGCGGCCGGCCGGCTGCGGCGCCGTTTCGCGCCCGCCGCCGCCAGCGGCGTCGTTTGCTGCTATGAAGGCGCATGAGAAGACGCACGCGGCGGCAGTCCGCTGCCCGGTTCAGTGAAGGAGACCCGTTCCATGACCATCGCGTTCAGCCCGGCCGCTCAGGCCGGCTTTGCCCGCCGGCTCGACAAGCTGGCGGAGGTGATCGTGCGGGTGGGCCTCAACCTGGCCCGCGGGCAGGAGGTGGTGCTGACCGCGCCGGTGGAGGCGGTGCCGCTGGTGCGCCGGGTGAGCGAGCACGCCTATCGCGCCGGTGCCGCGCTGGTGACGCCGCTCTATGGCGACGACGCCACCACGCTGATGCGATTCGCCCACGCCCCCGACGACAGCTTCGACCGCGCCACCGGCTGGCTCTATCAGGGCATGGCCAGCGCGTTTCGTGGCGGCGCCGCCCGCCTTGCCATCATCGGCGAAGACCCGGCGCTGCTCGCCGGCGTCGATCCGGCGCGGGTGGCGCGGGCCAACCGCGCCCGCTCCCATGCCTATCAGCCGGCGCTGAAGCTCATCTCCGGCTTCGATATCAACTGGTCGATCGCCGCCTATGCGACGCCCGGCTGGGCAACGGCGGTCTTTCCCGACCTGCCGGAAGAGGCGGCGGTGGCGAAGCTGTGGGAGGCGATCTTCTCTGCCTCCCGCGTGACCGGCGACGACCCGGTGGCCGACTGGGCCGCCCACAACGCCACCATCCATGCCCGCCGGGCGCTGCTCAACGCGCGCCGCTTTTCCGCCCTGCATTTCCGCGGCCCCGGCACCGATCTCGTCGTGGGCCTTGCCGACGACCACGACTGGGGCGGCGGCTCGGCGCCGGCCCGCAACGGCATCGTCTGCAATCCCAATATCCCCACCGAGGAGGTGTTCACCACGCCGCACCGGGCGCGGGTTTCCGGCTTCGTGTCCTCCACCAAGCCGCTCTCCTATCAGGGCACGCTCGTGCGCGACATCCGCGTGCGCTTCGAGGAGGGGCGAATCGTGGAGGCCCACGCGGCCACCGGCGGCGATGTGCTGGCCCGCGTGCTGGAAACCGACGAGGGCGCCCGCCGGCTGGGCGAAGTGGCGCTGGTGCCGCATTCCTCGCCGATTTCCGCCAGCGGCCTCCTGTTCCTCAACACCCTGTTCGACGAGAACGCCGCCTCGCACATCGCGCTCGGCCAGTCCTACAGCCAGTGCATTGCCGGCGGCGGAGCGATGAGCGAGGCCGAACTCGCCGCGCGCGGCGCCAACAAGAGCCTCATCCACATCGACTGGATGATCGGTTCCGGCGCCGTCGACGTCGACGGCATCGATGCCGGCGGCACCGCGCACCCGGTGATGCGCGCCGGCGAATGGGTGTGACAGGCCCCGACTCGGCCCGCCCGCCGTGCCGGCGCAGGCGGGCCCGCGGCCCGTCGTGCGACGAAACGCCCGCCCGGCCAAGCCCGGCGGGCGGGGTGCGCGCAAACGCCCGCCGGGCGTTGCGGAACCGGGCGGTTTCTGCCGTCCGCCGCCGGCCGGCCCGGCAAGTTCCGGCCGCGCGCGGGCGGTGCGGTGGCAAAAATGTGCCCGCTCTGAGGCCGTGATAACGCGTCGCGTACTCTTGCCTCATTCCAGTGTGTGGGCTAAGGCTCATCTCGGCTTCGCTGAATCTCGTGGCTGGCGCTTCCGGGCACCGGCCGGTTCGACAGGTTCGCGAACGCCGGCTCCTGTCCGGCCTCCACCTGCCCGCCGCCGCGATCAAAAGCGCCCTCCGCGGCGGGATGGCGCGAGGTCGAAAGACGGCAGGGGCAGGGCGCAGGGCACCGGCCGCACCGGCATCCCTGCTGGTATCGTGGATCGGCAAGCGGATTGGATCGGGCTTCCATGGAAGAGCTTCTGAGACAATATGCGGCGGTCGTCGTCTTTCTCGGAATTGCCGGCATCGTCGGCCTGGCGCTGCTCGTCATGCCGTTCATCGTCGCGTTCCGGAACCCGGACAGCGAAAAGCTCTCCGCCTACGAATGCGGCTTCAACGCGTTCGACGACGCACGTATGAAGTTCGACGTCCGGTTCTATCTGGTGTCGATCCTCTTCATCATCTTCGACCTTGAAGTGGCCTTCCTGTTCCCGTGGGCGGCCACTTTCGGCACGCTCGGCTGGTTCGGCTTCTGGTCGATGATGCTGTTCCTCGGCGTGCTCACCATCGGCTTCATCTACGAGTGGAAGAAGGGGGCACTGGAATGGGATTGACCCCGTCTAACGGCACGCTGATCGCGCCGGCGCCCAAGGGGGTGATCGATCCCAATACCGGTCGCCCGATCGGCATGGACGATCCCTTCTTTCTGGAGATCAACGACGAGCTGGCCGACAAGGGCTTCGTCGTTACGGCCACCGACAAACTCATCCAGTGGGCGCGCACCGGCTCGCTGATGTGGATGACCTTCGGTCTGGCGTGCTGTGCGGTGGAGATGATTCAGGTCTCCATGCCGCGCTACGACGTGGAGCGCTTCGGCCTCGCGCCGCGTGCCAGCCCGCGCCAGTCGGATGTCATGATCGTTGCCGGCACGCTGACCAACAAGATGGCGCCTGCGCTCCGCAAGGTCTACGACCAGATGCCGGAGCCGCGTTACGTCATCTCGATGGGCTCGTGCGCCAACGGCGGCGGCTATTATCACTATTCCTATTCGGTGGTGCGCGGCTGCGACCGCATCGTGCCGGTGGACATCTACGTTCCCGGCTGCCCGCCGAGCGCCGAAGCCTTGCTTTACGGCATGCTGCTTCTGCAGAAGAAAATCCGCCGCACGGGAACGATCGAGCGCTGACCGGCGCCCGGATCGTACGATCCCCTGCGGAAAGCCTGATGCGCGCCGCGCGGCACTGCCGGCGTCAAGTCGGAGACGGCGATGTCGGAGACGACGACAGACGAAGCGCTGAAAGACCTCAGCGACTATCTTACCGAGACGCTCGGCGGGTGCATCGCCTCTGCGGCGATTGCCTTCGGCGAGCTGACGCTGACCGTCGAAGCCGAGCATCTCCTGACGGTGGCCCGCTTCCTGCGTGACGACGGCCGCTGCCGGTTTGTCAGCTTCATCGACGTGTGCGGTGTGGACTGGCCGGCTCGCCCGCGTCGCTTCGATTCGGTGGTGCATCTGCTGTCGCCGACGCAGAACCTGCGCATCCGGCTGAAGACCGAGACCGACGAGTTCACGCCGATTCCCTCGATCACCGGCCTCTTCCCCGGTGCCGACTGGTTCGAGCGCGAATCGTACGATCTCTACGGCATTCTCTATTCCGATCACCCGGACCTGCGCCGTCTCCTGACCGACTACGGTTTCGAGGGACATCCGCTGCGCAAGGATTTCCCGGTGACGGGCTTCGTCGAGCTGCGCTACGACGACGAACGCAAACGCGTGGTCTACGAGCCGGTCCGGCTCAATCAGGAATTCCGCACCTTCGACTTCCTGTCGCCGTGGG
>NZ_DAISHT010000089.1:0-13699 GCF_036822375.1 Pseudoxanthobacter sp.
GCGGGGCCGCTGAGCCCGCCGTTGCATTGCCGTCGAAGCCGTCTGTGGCATCCTTTGCGCGGTAACGGGCCAGTCTGCCGGCCCGTTCCACCACCGCATCGCTTGCCCGACCCGCGAGCAGCGCTGCATGTATCACATTTGTCAGCCCCAATGCCAAATCGATTTGGTCAGAGGCGAAGATTCCAAGACCCGGGACGGCGGAGAGCGAACCATAGCGCCGCATCACCACCGCCCGCATCTTGCGCACCCCGTCCGGCGCCGCATCCGACGCCGTGATCAGGGCCTTCACGCCGCCCCGCATCAGCGCCGTCTCCACCTTGGTGAAGCCGGTCACCAGCAGTCCGGCCTTGCGGGCCAGCGAGAGCGCCTGCAGGGCATCGCGCTCCAGAAGATGGTCGACCCGGTCCGCTAGGCCCGGTTCGACCGTCACCGCCTGCCGGAAGCCGCGGGCGAACAGGCGCCTGCGTTCCGCCTCTTCCACGGCCGCCCGGGTTGCCGAAACCCAGACGCCGCGGCCCGGCAGCACCCGTTTCAGGTCGGGCACCACGCTGTCATCGGGTGCCAGCACGAACCGGATCAGCTGCTCGGCCGGCAACGTCTCACGACTGACCAGACACTGCCGCGTCGCGGCTTCGGTTTCGCGCGCCATGTCCGGTCAGCCAGCTTTCGTCTGCAAGGCCTGCCGGCATCAGCCGGCGGCCTCGTCCTCGCCTTCGTCCTCGCCCTCGGCCACGTCTTCGGCCTCCGGCTCGGGTTCGATCCACCCGGCGACGATACGCGCCGCCAGAATGAGTTCCTCGGCCTCGGCACGCGACAGCGTGTCGGCGCCCAGAATGCCGGCATGACGCACGGTTTCGCCGTTCTTGCGCTCGCTCCAGCCGACGAGTTCGTCAGTGGCGCAGTCGGCCAGATCCTCGACCGTGCGGACGCCGCCCTTGCCGAGCGCCACCAGCATCGGCGTCGTCACGCCCGGCACGGTCTTCAGTTCGTCTTCCACGCCCAGCGCCCGGCGTTCCTCATCGAGCTTGCGCTCGATCTCTTCCAGATGCTCGCGGGCGCGGGCCTGAATCTCTTCCGCCGTCTGCTCGTCGAAACCTTCGATGGAGGCGATTTCCTCCGGATCGACGAAGGCCACTTCCTCCACCGAGGCAAAGCCCTCGGAGGCCAGAAGCTGGCCGACCATCTCGTCGACATTGAGCGCCTCGACGAACAGCTGGGTGCGCTCGGCGAATTCCTTCTGGCGCCGCTCGCTCTCTTCCTGCTCGGTCAGGATGTCGATATCCCAGCCCGTCAGCTGCGAGGCGAGGCGCACGTTCTGGCCGCGGCGGCCGATGGCCTGCGACAGCTGGTCATCCGGCACCACCACTTCGATGCGCTCGGCATCCTCGTCCAGCACCACCTTGGCGACTTCGGCCGGCTGCAGCGCGTTGACGATGAAGGTGGCCGGCTCCGGCGACCAGGGAATGATGTCGATCTTCTCGCCCTGCAGTTCCTGCACCACGGCCTGAACGCGCGAACCGCGCATACCGACGCAGGCGCCGACCGGGTCGATCGAGGAATCGCGCGAATAGACGGCGATCTTGGCGCGCGAGCCGGGATCGCGGGCGACCGACTTCACCTCGATGATGTTGTCGTAGATTTCCGGCACTTCCTGCGCAAACAGCTTGGCCATGAACTGCGGATGGGTGCGCGACAGGAAGATCTGCGGCCCGCGCTGCTCGCGGCGCACGTCATAGATATAGGCGCGGATGCGGTCGCCGTTGCGGAACACCTCGCGCGGGATCAGCTCGTCGCGCCGCACGATGGCCTCGCCGCGGCCGAGGTCGACGATGACGTTGCCATATTCCACGCGCTTGACCGAACCGTTGACGATTTCGCCGATGCGGTTCTTGAACTCGTCGTACTGCCGGTCGCGCTCGGCCTCGCGCACCTTCTGCACGATGACCTGCTTGGCCGACTGGGCGGCGATGCGCCCGAAATCCATCGGCGGCAGCGGCTCGGCGATGAAGTCGCCGAGCTGGGCAGCCGGGTTGCGGTTCTTGGCGTCGATCAGCTCGATATCGGTCGCCGGGTTCTCGACATGCTCCACCACCTGCAGCAGGCGCTGCAGGCGGATTTCGCCGGTGCGCGGATTGATCTCGGCGCGCACTTCGGTTTCCGAGCCGTAGCGCGAACGCGCGGCCTTCTGGATGGCGTCTTCCATCGCGGCAAGAACGATGCTGCGGTCAATGACCTTTTCACGGGCCACCGCATCCGCGATCTGCAGAAGCTCAAGCCGGTTCGCGCTGACAGCCATGGCTTTCCTCTCCGGGGGGACGGGGCGCCGCGCCGTTGGGGGCACCCGCGTCCAGATCAGTTCAGGTCTGCGTCGTCTTCGCCGGCGGCCGCCTCGGCAGCCGCGCGTTTATCGGCCCGAAGCGCCTCGGTCACGAGGGCATCGGTCAGCACGAGCCGGGCGTCGCCGACATCTTCCAGCGTCAGCCAGACGGTCTCGACGGGCTTCTCCGGCTGGGCAACGATCAGCGTCGGCTTGGGGGCGGAACGGCGCACCATCTTCGGGTGCGAACCCTTGCCCACACCCTTCACGCTGTCATCGAGCTTCAGAGCGAAGCGGTCGCCTTCGACGCCCGCCAGAACACCGCGGAAGCGCTTGCGGCCGTCATGGGCCACGCGCATCTCCACCTTGGCAAGATGGCCGGTCCAGCGCGCAAAATCGGTGCGGCGCACCAGCGGCCGGTCGATGCCGGGCGAAGAGATTTCCAAATGATAGGCTTTATCGATGGGATCGTCCACGTCGAGCGCGGGCGAAATCTCGCGGCTGATGGCCTCGCAGTCCTCAACCGTCATGGTGCCGTCGGGCCGCTCGGCCATGATCTGCAGCGTGCAGCCGTTCTCGCCGGTCACCCGCACGCGCACCAGACGATAGCCCAGATCCTCGATCACCGGCTCGACGATCGCGGCCACGCGCGCATCGATGCCGTTCTCGGTGATGAGACGCGGCTCTGCCACGCCGGCCGCCGGGGTGGCCTCGGTTTCGGGGGTGATGTCGGCGTTATCGCTCACGGCGGGGGCCATCTCCGGTCATGGCGGGCGGACCGCACGACAGCGGCGGCGCACCCGAAATCCTGCTTTCCCCCTGCCGGGCGCCCTTGCAGACAACGCCAAACGGAGCGGGCCCCGTCCGGGACCCACTCTCACTCGATCCTGCCGGACCCGAACGAGAAGGATGATGGCCGTCATATAGACCCCGGTCGCCGCTCTGGCAAGGAGAATCGGCACACCCTGGCCGCCACGGCGCCGCCGCAGCCGTGAACGAAGTCTGAAAGGGCCATTCAGGTCCGGTTCAGGCGCGCCGGCGCATTTCTTATGCCATCGACCGCACGGGACGCCAGACGAGCCCGGCTGCGGGTTCCCTTCCCGGAGGCCATTCGCCATGGTTCGCCCTGCCCTGCCCGCCCGTCGCTTCGGCCTTGCGGCCGCCGCAACAGCCGCCGTCCTGACCGCAAGCCTTGCCCTGACGACAGGCGTTGCCCTGACCACGCCGGCCGCCGCCGGCTGGAACGGCGACAACGGTGCCGGTGCCGATGCCGCCGCCGCGGCCGGGCTTGGCCTTGCCGCCGGCGTGCTGGTCGGCACGCTGGCCGGCGCTGCGCCACCGGCACCGGTCTACATGGCGCCGCCGCCGGTCTATGCCCCGCCGCCGGTCTACGTCGCCCCGGCCCCGGTCTATGTCGCGCCGCCGGTTTATGTGCGCCCGGCACCGCCGCCCTATTACGGCCCCGGCTACGGACGCCACGGGCACGGCTACTGGCGCGGCGGTCCCGGCTATGGCGGTCCCGGCTATGGTGGCCCCGGCTATGATGACGACGGCCCGCGCGGCTGACCCGGTTTCCGGCGACGGGTTTCCGCACACGCCGGCCCGCAGCCCCCGCCCGAACGAAAACGGCCGCCCGCAGGCGGCCGTTTTTTCGTTCTGCGCCGTGCCGGCCGGTGGCTTCAGCCCTGCTCCAGCCGCCGCACGACTTCGTCGAGCTGCTCCAGCGAGCGATAGCGGATGCGCACCTCGCCCGCGCCCGTTGCCTTGTGCGACAGGCTGACGGCCAGCCCGAGCGCATCGGACAGCCGCTTTTCCAGCGCCAGCGTGTCGGCATCCTTGGTGGCAACCGTGCGGCCCATGACGGCAACCGCCTCGGCGACCGGCGAAGACGCCAGCGCCTCGGCATCGCGCACCGTCAGATCCTCGGCAATGATGCGCCGGGCAAGCGCTTCCGGGTCCGGCGCGGTCAGCACCGCGCGGGCATGGCCGGCGGAGATGCGCCCGGCCACCACATGATCCTTCACCGGCTCCGGCAGCTTCATCAGCCGCAGCGTGTTGGCGACATGGCTGCGGCTCTTGCCGATCACCTGCGCAAGATCGGCCTGCGTGTAGCTGAATTCCGACATCAGCTGCTCGTAGCCGGCCGCTTCTTCCATCGGGTTCAGGTCGGCGCGCTGCACATTTTCCACGATGGCGATTTCCAGCGCCTCGCGGTCGGAAACATCGCGCGACAGCACCGGCACGTCGTGCAGGCCGGCGCGCTGCGCGGCCCGCCAGCGCCGCTCGCCGGCGATGATCTCATAGCGATCGGGCTCGCCGGCGACGGCGCGCACGAGGATCGGCTGGAAGATGCCGCGCTCACGGATCGAGGCCGCCAGATCCTCAAGATCGGCCTCGGCAAAGGTGCGCCGCGGATTGCGCGGATTGGGGCGCAGGAAGGCGGTCGGCACCCGCCGCAAACCGCGGCTGTGGTCGCGCTCCGGATCGCGGTTGAAGCCGGCATCGGTCGAGACATCGCCCATCAGCGCGGCCAGCCCGCGGCCGAGCCGCCTGCGCCCCTGCTCCTCACTCATGATTGTCCCGATCCTTCTCCGTTACCGTGCCGGCCGCGCTCAGGCGGCCTGACGGAAGCGCTTCTCACGCTGGATGATCTCCGAGGCAAGCCGCAGATAGGCCTGACTGCCGGAGCAGCGGATATCGTAGAGCAGCGCCGGCTTGCCATGAGACGGCGCCTCGCTGAGGCGCACGTTGCGCGGAATGACCGTCTCATAGACCGCTTCGCCCATGGTCTCGCGCACGTCCGCGACCACCTGATTGGCGAGGTTGTTGCGGGCATCGAACATGGTGAGCACGATGCCATGGATCGACAGGCCGCCGTTCAGCGCGCGCTTCACCTGCTCCACCGTCTGCAGCAGCTGGCTCAGACCCTCCAGCGCGAAGAACTCGCACTGCAGCGGCACCAGAACGCCGTGACCGGCACTCATGGCGTTGATGGTGAGCAGGTTCAGCGAGGGCGGGCAGTCGACCAGCACATACGTGTAGGCGAACTTGCCCGTGGCCTTCGCCACATGGGCCGCAATGGCATTACGCAGACGGAAAGTGCGGTCGCGCTCGGCGGCGATTTCCAGTTCCAGCCCGAGCAGGTCGAGCGTGGAGGCCGCCAGATGCAGGCGCGGAATGGCGGTCTCGATGATCGCCTCGCTGAGCGGCGCCTCGCCGATCAGCACATCGTAGGTCGAAACCCGCCGGTCCTTGCGTTCCACACCGAGGCCCGTGGAGGCATTGCCCTGCGGATCGAGATCGACGATCAGCACGCTCTCGCCGATGGCGGCCAGCGCGGTGCCGAGATTGATGGCCGTGGTGGTCTTGCCCACGCCGCCCTTCTGGTTGGCGATCACCAGAATGCGCGGCTCGGGCCGGCCGGCAGAAGACGGCCCGGCACCGCCTGCGCGGGACGAGGCGTCAAGGGCGTCAGCAGACATTGATGTCATGGTTCGGGCACTCCCGGGCGCCGCGGCGCGAGACTGCGAACAAGGGCGATCCGGCCTTCGCTGTCGGACCCGCTGCGATGTTCTGCCAGATCGAAACTCCACAGGGCATGAGCTTCGCACACTTCGCGGTCAAGATCCCGCCCTTTATGGAAAACACCCACCGCTCCGGCGGTCAGCAGCGGCGCGGCAAGCCCGAGCAGCTTGTCGAGCGGCGCCAGAGCGCGGGCGGAAACCGCCTCTACCGGCCCGGCCGGCGCAAAGCGCGCGCTGTCGGCCAGCACCGCTTCGATGCGGTCGGCGGAAACCGAGGCCGGCGCGCCGGTCTCGCGGATCGCCGCCTTCAGGAACGCAGCCTTGCGACCGTTCGATTCCACCAGATGGACATGGGCGCCCGGCGTCTCCGACAGCAGGATGGCCACCACGATGCCGGGAAAGCCCGCCCCGGAACCGAGATCGACCCACCGCTTTGCCCACGGTGCGGCATCCAGCACCGCGGCGCTGTCGGCGATGTGGCGGGTCCAGACATGATCGAGCGTTGCCGGGCCGACGAGGTTCTTGGCCTTCTGCCAGGCGCGCAGCAGCGCCACGCAGCGGGTCAGCCGCTCCAGCACCGCCGGCGAAACGGCACGACCGGCGGCAAACGCCTCCGGCCCCTCCCCGGCAACGCTCACGCGCCCGGCGGTTCGTGTCTCAGGCGGCATCGCGGCGGCCCTCACTGCGGCGGCGCAGATGCGCGAGAAGCAGTGTGAGGGCGGCGGGCGTGATGCCCTCCACCCGCCCGGCCTGAGCCAGCGTTTCCGGCCGCACCGCCATCAGCCGCTGCCGCACCTCGTTGGAAAGGCCGGTGATGGCCGTGTAATCGAGATCGGCCGGCAACGTCACTGCGGCATCGCGCTTCAGCGCCGCGACATCGGCCTCCTGCCGGTCGAGATAGACCGAATAGCGGGCGTCGGTTTCCACCGTCTCGGCCACGGCCGGCGGCAAGGCGCCGAGTTCCGGCCAGATCGCCGCAATGCGGGAGAGATCGATATCCGGATAGCTGAGCAGGTCGAACGCCGTGCGGCGCACACCGTCGCGGTTGAGCTGCAGGCCATGGCCGGCGGCCTGCTGTGGCGTCAGGCTCAGGGCTTTCAGCTGCGCACGGGCGGCTTCCAGCGCCGCCTGCCGGCCGGCGAAAGCCGTCTGTCGCGCCCGCCCCACCAGACCGAGCGCCACACCCTTCGCCGTCAGCCGTTCGTCGGCATTGTCCGCCCGCAGCTTCAGCCGGAATTCCGCCCGCGAGGTGAACATCCGATAGGGCTCGGAAATGCCGCGGGTCACCAGATCGTCGACCATGACACCGAGATAGGCTTCCTCCCGGCCGATCGTCACCGGCGCGCTGCCGCCCGCCACCCGCGCGGCATTGAGGCCGGCGAGCAGCCCCTGTGCCGCCGCCTCCTCATAACCCGTGGTGCCGTTGATCTGGCCGGCGAGAAACAGGCCGGCGCAGCGGCGGGTCTGCAGGGCCGGGGTCAGCTCGGTCGGATCGACGTGGGTATATTCGATGGCATAGCCGGGCCGCAGCACCTTCACATGGGCGAGCCCGGGAATGGTCTTCAGCAGCGCGTGCTGCGCATCCTCCGGCAGCGAGGTGGAAATGCCGTTCGGATAGACGGTGTCGTCGTCCAGCCCTTCCGGCTCCAGAAAGATCTGATGGCCGTCGCGGTCACCGAAGCGCACGATCTTGTCTTCAATGGAGGGGCAGTAGCGCGGTCCGCGCGAGGCAATCTCGCCGGAGTACATCGCCGAACGGTGCAGGTTGGCGCGGATCACGGCATGGGTTTCCGCCGTGGTGCGGGTGACATGGCACTCCACCTGCGGCGTGGTGATCGCTGCCGTCAGCGCCGAGAACGGCACCGGCGGCTCGTCGCCCGGCTGAGCATCCAGCCCGGCGCGGTCGATGGTGCGGCCGTCGAGGCGCGGCGGCGTGCCGGTCTTCAGCCGGCCGAGGCGCAGGCCGAGACGCCCGAGGGCATCGCCCAGCCCGACAGCCGGCGGCTCGCCCATTCGCCCGGCCGACATCTTGCGGTCGCCGATATGAATGAGACCGTCGAGAAATGTCCCGGTGGTCAGCACCGCCGCGCCGGTCGCCAGACGACGCCCGCCGGCGAGGATGACCGCCGCAAGGCGCCCGTCCCTCACCTCCAGATCGACCGCTTCCCCTTCGATCACCGTCAGGCCGTCGACCGCCGCGATCGCCGCCTGCATCGCCGCGCGGTAGAGCCTGCGATCCGCCTGCGCACGCGGCCCCTGCACGGCCGGACCCTTGCGGCGATTGAGAATGCGAAACTGAATGCCGCCCTGATCGGCGACGCGGCCCATCAGCCCGTCCAGCGCATCGATCTCGCGCACCAGATGGCCCTTGCCGAGACCGCCGATTGCCGGATTGCAGGACATCACACCGATGGTCGCCGCGCTCTGGGTGACGAGCGCAACACGCGCACCGGCCCGTGCGGCCGCCGCAGCGGCTTCACAGCCGGCATGTCCCCCGCCGACGACAATGACGTCGAACTGCCGCTCCACGGCGACCTCCGCAACAACGATGTCCTGCATGGCCTCCTTATTTACCCGAGGCGGCCGCGCGCGTCAAAAGGCAGCGGCCGGTTTCGTGTTTCACGTGAAACACGGGGGCGGAAGCCCTGCCTGCACCGGCGTGGTGTTTCACGTGAAACAGCGCCGCCACCGGCCCGGGCGAGCTCGACCCCGCCTGTCCGGCGGGGGAGCACGCAACCCATCGGAAGACGGCGCCGTTACGGAACGCCGTCTTCTGCCAGCAGTGTCGTCGATGGCCCTGCCGGGACATTCCGTCCGCCGACACTCTTTCACCCGCTGTCGCCGGGGATCAAGCCGGACAGAGCCGGCGCGGCGTCGGGCGCGGTGAGCCGTCCACCGGCGCGAATCGGGATGGTAAAGAAACGATTAACGATCCGGTCATCGTCGCTCGCCGGTCTCACTCGCCGGTCTCATTTGCCGATGCAGAACGACGAGAAGATCGCACCCAGCACCGTCTCCACACCGATTGCGCCCACCACCCGGGCCAGCGCATCGGCGGCGCGGCGCAGGTCCTCGGCTTTCAGTTCCGGCAGGCCGCCGGGCGCAAGAGCCCGGTCGAGGCAGCCGACGGCGTCTTCCAGCGCCGCGCGGTGGCGCGCGCGGGTCACGAGGGCATCCTCGCCGCCCTTCAGGCTTTCCGCTGCCGCTGCCGCCAGCGCCGCGACGAGATCGCCAACCCCCTGCCCCGTGCGCACCGAAAGGCAGCGGCGGGCCGGACCGGCCGCGCCGTCGCCGGCAAGATCGCTCTTGGTGGCGACCCGCCACAGCACGCTGCCGGCGGCAAGGTCGGCCGGCGGTTCCAGCACCGGGCCATCGGCGGGGTCGAGCCACAGCACCAGATCGGCGCTCCGGCCGCGATCCAGCGCGCGGCGGATGCCCTCCTGTTCGGCCAGCCCCACGCCATCGCGCAGGCCGGCCGTGTCGGCGATGGTCACCGGATAGCCGCCAAGATCGAGGTGCACCTCCAGAACATCGCGCGTGGTGCCGGCCTCGGCGGTGACAATGGCGACCTCGCGGGCGGCCAGCGCGTTCATCAGGCTCGACTTGCCGGCGTTGGGCGGCCCCATCAGCGCCACCTGAAAGCCGGTGCGCAGCCGCTCGCCGCGGCCGGCTTCCGCCAGCGCCGCTTCCAGATCCGCTTTCAGCGCGGCGGCCACCGCAAGCCCTTCCGCCTCTGCCGCCTCCGCCACATCGGCCTCGTCGGAAAAATCGAGGCTCGCCTCGATCAAAGCGCGGGCCTCGATCAGGCGTGCGCGCCAGCCGGCAATGCGGGCAGACAGCGCCCCCCCGGCCTGAGCCAGCGCCTGCACGCGCTGCGCCTCGGTTTCTGCCGCCAGCAGATCGGCCAGCCCCTCCACAGCCGCCAGATCCATGCGGCCGTTGAGAAAAGCGCGGCGGGTGAATTCGCCGGGTTCCGCCAGACGGGCAACCGCCGGCCCGCCCGCCGTCAGCGCCGCCAGCGCCGCCGCCACCACGGCGCGGCCGCCATGCAGATGCAGTTCGGCCATGTCCTCGCCGGTGGCCGTGCCCGGACCCGGCAGCCACAGCACAAGCGCGCGGTCGATGAGCCGCCCGGTGCCGGGATGGCGCAGCGCCCGCACCACAGCCCGGCGCGGCGGCGGCAGGTCGCGCCCGCTCAGGGCCGCCAGTGCCGGCCCGGCGGCCGGGCCGGAAAGCCGCACCACTGCCACGCCGGCCGGCAATGCCCCGCTCGACAGCGCCGCGATGGTATCCGCGGCCGGTCCGTGCGGTGCTCCGCTGTCCTCGGTCATGGTCAAACTTCCTGTTGCCGCGTCGGTGTGTCTGCGTCAGCTTTAGGCCATCACCGGCCGGCGATGAAGCACCCCTCGCGCGGCCCGACTGCGGCCGGTCCGCGCCGTCGTTCTGCCTGCCCGGAGCACCTGAGATGTCCGATCTGCCGTCCGCCGCCGGCAGCGTGCTGCCCGCCCGCAACCTGCTCGACCGGGCCGTCAGCCCGTATCTGCTGCAGCATGCCGCAAACCCGGTGCACTGGCGCGAGTGGGGGCCGGCCGCGCTGGCCGAGGCCGCCGCTCTGAACAGACCCATCCTGCTCTCTGTCGGCTATGCCGCCTGCCACTGGTGCCATGTGATGGCGCATGAGAGTTTCGAGAACCCGGCCATGGCCGACCTCATGAACCGCCTGTTCGTCAACATCAAGATGGATCGCGAGGAGCGGCCGGAGATCGACCAGATCTACATGTCCGCCCTCCACGCCCTCGGCGAACAGGGCGGCTGGCCGCTGACCATGTTCCTGAAGCCCGACGGCACGCCGTTCTGGGGCGGCACCTATTTTCCGCCCGCCGCGCGCTATGGCCGCCCCGGCTTTGCCGACGTGCTGCAGGCGGTGGCCCGCGCCTATGGCGAGGATGCCGAGGCGGTGCGCATCAACAGCGCCAGCCTCACCGCCATGCTGCAGGCACCGGCCAGGGCGAGCCCGGCTGTGCTGGATCGTGCCCGGCTCGACGAGGCCGCCGAACGCCTGCTGTCCGTTACCGACGCAGAAAACGGCGGCGTGCGCGGCGCGCCGAAATTTCCGCAGGCCCCCCTGCTGGAGCTGCACTGGCGCGCGTTCCGCCGCACGGGCGAGACCCGCCACCGCGACCACGTGCTGAACACCCTCGCCCATATCGTCAATGGCGGCATCCACGATCACATCGGCGGCGGCTTTGCGCGCTACTCGGTCGACCAGCACTGGCTTGTGCCGCACTTCGAGAAGATGCTCTACGACAACGCCCAGCTGATCCCGCTGCTGGTGTGGGCCTTCTGCGAAACCGGCGAACCGGCCTTCCGCCGCGCCATCGAGACCACCGTGGCGTGGCTCGACCGGGAAATGACCACCGCCGGCGGTGCGTTCGCCGCCAGTCTCGATGCGGATTCGGAAGGCGAGGAAGGCCTGTTCTATCTGTGGACCCCGGCCGGCGTGGCCGCGGTTCTGGGCGACGATGCCGGCCGGTTCTGCAGCGCCTTCGACATCCGCCCCGGCGGCAATTTCGAGGGCCGCTCCATTCCCAACCGCCTGCACACCGGCTTTGCCGACGAGGCGGAAGAGACGGCCCTCGCCCCGCTGCGCGCCCGCCTGCTGGCTGAACGGGAAAGCCGCGTGCGCCCGGCGCGCGACGACAAGGTGCTGGCCGACTGGAACGGCCTTGCCATTGCGGCGCTGGCGGAAGCCGGCATGGCCCTCGGCCGGTCAGACTGGATCGCCCGCGCCGCAGCGGCCTGGCAGGCCGTTGTTGCCGCGCTGGAGGTGGACGGCCGCCTTGCCCATGCGGCGCGCGCCGGCCGGCGAACCTTTCCGGGGCTGTCCGGCGATCACGCGGCCCTCATTCTGGCGGCGGTGCGGCTGGCGGAAGCGACCGGCTCGGCGGCCTGTCTGGAACACGCCCGCCGCTGGGCCGATGTTCTGGAAACCCGCCACCGCCTGCCCGACGGACGCTATGCGCTCAGCGCCGACGATGGCGGCGCGCTGATCGCGCGCCTTGCCTCCGGACAGGACGACGCCACCCCGAGCGGCAATGCGCTCGTGGCCGAGGCGCTCGTGCAGCTCTGGCTCGCCACCGGCGAGACGATGTTCCGCGACCGCGCCGACGACCTGATCGCCGCCTTCAGCGGCGAGATTCTGGCCGGCGTATTCGGTCACGCCGGCCTGCTCAACGCCCTCGACAGCCGCCTTGCGGCCGTGCAGGTCGCCGTCGTCCGTCCGGCCGGCGCGCCGCCGGCAGCGCTGACCGAGGCCGTGCGCACCCGCCCCCGGCCCGGCCGGTCGGTGGCTTTCGTCGCCGCCGACAGCCTGCCGGCCGGTCACCCGGCCCACGGCAAAGGCCCCGCCGGCGGGCGCGAGACCGCCTATGTCTGCCGCGAGGGCGCCTGTTCGCTGCCGGTCACGGAGCCGGCGGCCCTCGCCGCCCTGCTGGCCTGAACGCCGCAACCCCGCCGTCCCGCCCGCACCCCTTGCCCTGGCGGCAGAATCTGATTTTCTCTTGCCCGTGCCGCAGCGGACCCGCCAGATGCGAGGCAGCCAGATACAAGACGGCCGGGTGCAAAACCGCCGGAAAACCGATCGGAAGGGATGAAACCGTGATGACGACTGCTGTACCGGCCGGCCGCCGGTCTTCCTCCTGCGCGCCCCGGCTCCGCCTGCAGGCTCGCCGCCGCGCCGGGCTCGTTATCCTCGGCCTGTCCCTTGCGGCCGGTTCCGTTCTGCCGGCTGCGGCAGAAGACGAAACGACCGTTACCCTGCCGCTGGCTCAGGATTCCATCGCCTCGATCGCCAATATCATCACGGTCACCGTCGGCGGCGGCAATCCGGCGCCGCTGGCCTTCGATACCGGATCGAGCGGGCTGCGCATTCAGGAATCCATGATCGGACCCGGCGTGCGCAAGACCGACCGCCGCATCACCGGCCAGTATCCCGACGGCACGGTCGTGGAGGGCTATCTGGCCTATGCGGTGATCGGCTTTCCCGGCGGCAGCGGCCCGGCGACGACGGATCGCGAAGTGCCTGTCGAGGTCATCACGTCCGTGCGGTGCGGCGCCTTTTCCGCCAGTTGCGCGGGCGTTCCGGTCGGCACCGTCGGCTATTTCGGGGCCGACTATCGCGGGCAGGACGGGCTTTCCAATCCGTTTCAGGCGCTGCCCGGCAACCTCGCATCGGGCTATGTGATCGACGTAACCGACAGTTCCAACCCGTTCGTCGATGTCGGACTGACGCGCGGCAATGCCGGCGATTTCGATTTCCAGACGATCCCGCCCGGCAGCGGCGCCACCGTGGACGGCGCCCGCACCTGGGCCACCGACGCACTGGAGGCCTGCTACACGCTGGATACCATGGGGCCCGCCTGCCAGCCGGTGCTGTTTGCCAGCGGCGCCATGGGCGTCACCTTCGCCCTGCCCGGCTACGACCCGCAATATTTCTCCGATCCCGCCGGCAACGTCACGCCGGGTAACACCGTCCAGATGCAGATCGGCTCCGTCATCAGCCTCGATCTGGAGGCCAACGGCGATCTTCGCGATCAGGATCTGGTCGTCGTGCCGCGCGCGCCGACATCGGTTGCCGGCATGCCGTTCTTCCAGCACTACGCCGTCGCCTTCGATGCCCGCGAAGGCCGCATCGGCTTTCAGGACGGCGACTGAGCGCCACAAGACGCGACATCCTGACTCACAGCCCCGCAACCGGCCTCAGAAGGCCACCAGCGGCCGATTCCGGCAGGACGATAAATCCATCGGACCGGATTCGCGCCGGCCGCTGACGGGCTTCTGAGAGCCTCGCCTTTGAAGA
>NZ_DAISHT010000090.1:0-13518 GCF_036822375.1 Pseudoxanthobacter sp.
CCGGATCGCCTTCCACGAACAGCACCTCGGTGGCCGCGATCGGCCGCGCGGCGGCGCTGAAGGCCACCAGACGCAGTGCCTCGTCGGAAAAGCCCTCCAGCAGCGACACGCGGCGCAGGGCGGTAATGTCGGATGCAAGGCTCATTCAGCCCCTCCCTGCTGCCGGCCCCGGCCGGCGACAGCCGGCGCAGGTCCATCCCGGGCCGGCGACAGCCGGCTCAGGTCCGTTTCCGGCCGGCGGCCCGCCGGCTTAAGCCTGTCTCAGGCCGGCGGCCCGCCGGCTCAGGTCCATCTCAGGCCGGCGACAGCCGGCTCAGGCCAGTTCCCGGCCGGCCCGCGGCAGCAGCTTGTAGCCGCCGCCTTCGGTCACCAGCAGTTCCGCGACCGAAGGATCGCGCTCGATCTTCTGGCGCAGGCGATAGATGTGCGTCTCCAGCGTGTGCGTGGTAACGCCGGAATTGTAGCCCCACACCTCGTGCAGCAGCACGTCGCGGCCCACCGCCTTCTCGCCGGCCCGGTAGAGGAACTTCAGGATCGCGGTTTCCTTCTCCGTCAGCCGCACCTTGGCGCCGCGCTCGTCCGTCATCATCTTGGCAGCGGGGCGGAAGGTGAAGCGGCCGATGGAGAACGTGGCATCTTCGCTCTGTTCGAACTGGCGCAGATGGGCGCGGATGCGCGCCAGCAGCACCGCGAACTTCACCGGCTTGGTCACGTAGTCGTTGGCACCGGATTCCAGACCGAGGATGGTGTCGGCCTCGCCGTCCTGCGCCGTGACGACCAGAATGGGTGCGCGAAAGCCCTCGCGGCGCAGCATGCGCACGGCCTCGCGGCCGTCGATGTCGGGCAGACCCACATCCATCAGCACCAGATCGACAGCGGTCGTACGGGTCAGTTCAATGGCATCGGAAGCGGTTTCGGCCTGCAGGACGACGAACTCGTCGGTCAGTGTCAGCTGCTCGGCCAGGAGCTGGCGCAGGTCCGGGTCATCGTCGACGATCAGGATCGTGCGGGTCGTCATGTTGCGGGCATTCCCTATCGCCTGGCAAATCCCCGGCGACGGAACGGCCGGGGTCTTCTGACCAGCCGCCGGCTCTCATCGACCTGAAGCCCCGGACCTGAAGCCCTGAGACTTGCGCGGACGGCGGACCCGCTGCAGGAATGGCACTGGCCGGCCGCCGGCAGCAGGAGGGAGGCCGGCGCGGCACAGCGCCGGTGACAGGAGACCCGGGGACCGGGAAACACGGCGGTGGCTCTTGCCAAAGAACCAGTTTTCCGGGTCTGGTTCAACTGCTTCGCATCGTCACCTGTGCCGCACTGCCCGCAGGAGTTGCCCGGGCCCCGCGCCCTGCTGCGCCCGCCGCCGGCGGCGGGCCGGCCGGCGCCACAAGGATTGCCATGGCTGTCATTCCCGTGCCGGGCCTTTGCCGCCCGGCGATGCTGAAATCCCGCCCGCGCCGGGCCGCCGCCGTCCTCACTGTCCGGGCTGCCCCGCGGCGCGGCGGCACCGGTCCGCACCGCGGCATTCTCAGCTTTTCCGGCAGCACCTGGGGCTGCGCGCTGGGTCGCAGCGGCATCACGGCGCGCAAGCGCGAGGGCGACGGGGCCACGCCGCGGGCCGCGATGCCGCTGCTTGCGCTGCTGTGGCGCGCCGACCGCATCGGCCGGCCGGCGACCCTTCTGCCCGCCCGCCCGGCACGGCCCGGCGACGGCTGGTGCGACGCGCCCCAATCGGGTCTTTACAACCGTTTCGTGCATCTTCCCGTCGCCTTCTCGCACGAAAACGTGATGCGCGACGACGGGCTTTATGACATCGTCGGCATTCCGGACTGGAACATCACACGCCGGGGGCGGGGGCTCGGCAGTGCCATCTTCCTGCACTGCGCCCATGGCGACCCGCGACAGGCGGGCGGCCTGCAGCCGACGGCCGGCTGCGTGGCGCTGCCGCGCGCGGTGCTGCAGCGCCTCATCGCCCGCCTGCCGGCCCGCGCGGTGCTGCGTGTGCTGTGAAACCGCGCTCCGCGCCGGACCTGCCGGCCCGGGGCGGCTGACATAAGGCGTCCTGAATTCAAGTCCCCTGAATTCAGCGCCCGCGCCCGGCCGCTTCTGCCCCACTGCTGCCGAACTCGGTGCCTATTGGCGGAAGGCGCGGCCGGCCCTGGCGGGAGCCGGACGCACCCCCGCCGCCGGTCCGGCATCCGCCTGAAATCATCCGCCTGAAATCATGGGAGCCCTGCGCCCGAGCGATGCTGCGCCACCTGTTCTCCTCCGCGGCCGGTCCGCGGCGATCCGGCCGCATGGTCCTGCCGTTTCTGGCCGCAGCCGGTCTGCTGGCGAGCGGCAGCCCCGTGCCGGCGCAATATGGCACGCCCGCGCCCGGCTACGGGCAGCAGCCGCCGCCCAACCTTGCCGGCGTGCCGGTCTATGAGGACAGCGCCTCCTATCCGCAGCCGGAATCCCAGCCCGTCGCCCCGCCACCGGGGTCCGGCTGGGGCGTGGAAGGCGGCTACAACCCCACTCCCGCCGAGGTGATGGCCCCGGACCGCGGCCCGGTGAACGCCCAGATCGCCGGCATGATGGAATATACCGCCCCCGATCAGGTGCTGTCGGTGCGCATTCCCTCCGGCTCGGCCATGACGGTGCGGGCCGGCGCCATCCAGAGCGACGGCTGCCGCGGCTTCACCTACAATTACAACGGCCTCGACGGACGCTCGCTGACGGTGAGCGGGCGGCGCTGCCGCACCCCGGCCGGCGACTGGGTCGGTGCGCAGCCCGACCGGGTGCTGAGCGGGGCTGCCGCCGCACGCGCCCCCGCGCAGGCGGCACCGGCCGCCACCCTCGCCCCCGGCACCATGCCGCAGCCCGTGCCGCGCACCGCCATGCCCGCCGGCCGCCCGGCCGATGCCGGCCCGGCAACGGCCGCCGCCGCGGCGCCTTCGGCAACCCTTGCGCCGCCGGCCGCCGCAAAGGCCCCCGCCGCCGCGCCGGTAACGGCCGGAGCTGCGGCGGCGCCGCGCGTGGTGCTTGCCAGCCCGTCTGCCCCGCTGCCGCCGGAAGAGGATGCCCGCACCGCCACCGCCGAAGCCGCGGCCGGCGACAGCGCGGTGGTGGGGCTGCTGACGCGGCTCGGCTATCTGGCCGATGCCCGCTCGCCCGACCGTGAAACCGTGGCCGCCGCCATCGCCGAGTTCGAGAAAGACGAGGGCGTCGCCAGCCCGCTCACCACCGATGCCCTGCGCACCCGCCTGACCGCGGCGGCCGGACGCACGAGCGGCCTGCCGCGCTGCGCCGCCCCGTCGGCGACACCGGGCAGCCGCTACGGCGTCTGCGTTGGCGGGAACTGACCGGCAGCGGGCAGTTCCACCAGCACCACCAGCCCGCCCGCCGGCGCCGGCGTGAAGACCAGCCGGCCGCCATAGGCCTCGACCAGATCGCGCACGATCGCCAGCCCGAAGCCGGTGCCGCCCACGCTCTCATCCAGCCGCCGGCCGCGGGCGATGTCGGGCGTGTCCCAGTCCGGCGGCAGGCCCGGGCCGTCGTCGGCCACTTCCAGAATGGCGCGGCGCCCGTCCGGCACCAGCCGCACCGCCACGCGCGCGGCGGCCCACTTGCGGGCATTGTCGATGAGGTTGCCGGCGATTTCCATGAAGTCGGTCTCGTCCACCGCCAGCGCCAGCGCCGGCGGCGCCGCAAGGGTGATCTCCAGCCGCCGCCCGGTGCTGAGGCGACGCATGGTCTCCACCAGCCGGCGGGTGGAGCGGGCGGCATCGACGCTGACATTCATCTGCGCGGCGGCAAGGCCGGCGCGGGCCTGTGCCAGCGCCCGGCGGACATGAGCCTCCATGCGCCCCACCTCGTCGCGCACCTGCCGGGCATGCTCGTCGTCGCCCGCGGCCTCCAGATCGCGCGCCACCGCCTCCAGCACCGCAAGCGGCGTCTTGAGGCCGTGGGCCAGATCGCCGGCCCGGCTGCGAGCGGCGACGAGCTGGCCGTCGCGGGCGGTGATCAGGGCGTTGAGGTCGTCCACCAGCGGCTGCACCTCGCTCGGGAAGGCCCCCTCGATGAGCTGCGCCGAGCGGTCGCGCACCTTCATCAGCGCAAGGCGCAGATCGTCGAGAGGGCGCAGGCCCACGCGCAGGAACAGCCACACCGCAGCAATGAGGGCGAGTGTCAGCACCGCCAGCGACGGCGCCATGGCATAGAAGAACGCCCGCCGCGCATCGGCATAGGCCGCCCAGTCCAGCGCCACCAGCACGCGCACGGTCTCGTCGCCGTCGGGCGTGGACAGCACCACCGAGCGCTGCATGGCGACGAGCCGGGTGTCGTTGGGGCCGACGAGATGGGCGCCCGGCGGCTCGCCGTCCTGCGGCAGCCACGGCAGCGTCTGGTCCCACAGCGACTGCGAGCGGAGCTCCACCTTGCTGCCGCGGCCGATCTGCCAGTAGAAGCCGCCATAGGGCAGAGCGAAGCGCGGGTCGCGCGGCTCGTCCATCACCTGCAACTGGTCGCCCGCCCCGACATCGACATCCGCCACCAGCGCGCGGAACTGCTCGCGCACGGTGGCCATCGCCTCGTCGTGGATGGTGTGGGCGGACAGCACCTGCAGGCCGATGCCCGCCATGCCCAGCGCCGCGGCAATGGCGAGCGTGGCCCCGATCAGCAGACGGATGCGCAGGGAGCGGAGACGGCGGCGGGCCTTCATGGCCATCAGTCCGCAAGGCCGGCCGGGATCAGGTAGCCCTGCCCGCGACGGGTCTCGATCACCGGGCCGGAAAGCTTGCGGCGCAGGCGCGCGACGATGACCTCGACGGCATTGGAATCGCGCTCCAGATCTTCCTCGTAGATGTGCTGGGCGATCTCGCTCTGCGACACCACCCGGCCGGGCTGGTGCATGAGATAGGCCAGCAGGCGGTATTCCAGCGCCGTCACCGGCACCGGGTGGCCGCGATAGGCGACCGCCATGTTGCGGGTGTCGATTTCCAGCGGCCCGTTGACCAGCACCGGCGAGGCGAAGCCGGCCGAGCGGCGCACCAGCGCCCGCACGCGCGCCAGCAGTTCCTCGATGCGGAACGGCTTGGTCAGATAATCGTCGGCCCCGGCATCGATGCCGTCCACCTTCTCGCGCCACTCGTCGCGGGCGGTCAGAATCAGCACCGGCATGGTGCGCCCGGCCGCCCGCCAGCGCTTCAGCACCGTCAGCCCGTCGATCTTCGGCAGGCCGAGATCGAGAATGACGAGATCGAAATCCTCGCTGTCGCCGCGATACCAGCCGTCCTCGCCCTCGCTGGCAGTGGAGACGACATAGTTCGCCGCCTCCAGCGCGCGCCGCAGGTCGGCCAGAATGCGGGGCTCGTCCTCCACGATCAGCACGCGCACGACGTCACTTCCTCTCCAGAACCGCCAGCGTGCGCCCGTCGATGACCAGATCGCGACGGTGGCCGCCGGTATCCAGAATGCGCACCTCATAAACCCAGTGCGCGCCGCCGGCCGCCGCCGGGCCGGCCGGTGCAGCGGCCGTTGCCGGTGCGGCCGGGTGGCCGGTGCCGTTGCGGCGATGCAGCCGGATACGCAGGATTTCGCCCGGAATCTCGCGCCGCGCAACCGTCAGAACGTCCTTCAGCGGCCGCACCTCGCCATGCTGGACGAGCTGGCGCACCTGATCGCGTGAATGACCGTGACCGGGATGGGCGGGGTTGCGGGTGGTGTGGGCGGCCCCGGCGGCGGCCCGCGGCCCGCCGGGCTGCGGCGTGCCGCTTCCGGGCGGCAGCGGCAGCGCGGTGCCGTCCGGGCCGGCGGCCGTGGCGGTCGCGGTATCGCCGGCGGGGACCGGCGGCAGCAGCCCGGTGCTCATCTCCTCCGCCACCAGCGGGCCGCCGAGCGCCAGCGCCAGCAGCGGCCCCGCCAGCACCATGCCCGCGGCCTGCCGCGGCCGGCCCCAGCGCCGGCCGGCCGGCAGAACCGCCTGCGGGTTCTCGACCGTGCTCACTTTCCCGTCCCCCGCACCGCCCGTGCCGGCGCCACGGCGGCGCGGGGTCGGGCGGCTGATTCTCTCTGCCCCGGCAGCATAGCGGCGCCCGCCTTGCAGAACGCTGACAGCGCCTGCCAGAGAGCCGCAATGGCGGCTGCCGTAAAAGACGACCCCGAAGCAGATCGTGCCGGCTGCGCCGCCCGTCCCGGGTGGCTTTCCGGCCCGGCCGCCGGCCACGGTCTGCGCCTTGATCCGGGTAATGCCATGAACCACTCCGCTGTCTCCTCCGTCCTCGCCGCCGCCAGACCGGCACCGGCCGCCGTGCTGCGCGGCCCCGTGCGCCCCGATCTGGTGCGGGACGAAGTGCTGGGCGAACTCTTCGCCGCCACCGTCGGAGAAGCCGGCGCGCGTACCGCCTATATCGAGGGCGGCCGGCGCTGGCGCTATGACGAGGTGGATGCGGCCGCCGAAACGATCGCCCGCGGCCTCGTTGCCCGCAATATCGGCCCGGGCGATGTCGTCGGCCTGTGGTTCGCCCGCGGCGTACCGCTGCTGATCGCCCAGATCGCCGTCACCCGCGCCGGCGCCGCCTGGCTGCCGTTCGACGGCGAGGCCCCGGTGGAGCGCATCGAGACCTGCCTTGAGGATGCCGGCGCGAAGGCGATCCTTGCCGGCGACGTGCTGGCGAAGGCGCTGGCCGGCAGCGCCTTTCCGGTGCTCACCGCCGGGGCGCTGGCCGCGGCGGGCGGCGATGTGCCGGCGGGCCGGCTGCCAGCGCGCGCGCCGGGCCTCACCCCCGACCATCCCGCCTACCTGATCTATACCTCCGGCTCCACGGGCAGGCCGAAGGGCATCGTCATCAGCCACCGCAACATCTGCCACTTCCTGCGCGCCGCGCGTGAGACCTATGGCGTGAATGCGGACGATATCGTCTTTCAGGGCGCCTCGGCGGCGTTCGACCTCTCCATGGAAGAAATCTGGCTGCCCTATCTGGCCGGTGCGGCGCTGTTCGTCGCCGGTCCGCAGATGATGGCCGATATCGACCGTCTGCCGGCGCTGCTGCGCGACAACGGCATTACCGTGCTCGACACCGTGCCGACGCTGATTTCGCTGCTGGCGGAAGACGTGCCGTCGCTGCGCATCATCATTCTCGGCGGCGAGGCCTGCCCGCCGGCGATCGCCGCACGCTGGTGCCGCCCGGGCCGCCGGCTGTTCAATTCCTACGGCCCGACGGAGGCCACCGTCGTCGCCACCGTCGCCGAGGTGCAGCCCGGCGTGCCGGTCACCATCGGCCGGCCGATCCCGAACTACACCTGCCGCGTCGTGGACGAGGCGATGAACGCGCTGCCGGCCGGCGTGGAAGGCGAACTCGTCATCGGCGGTCCCGGCGTGGCGGCCGGTTATCTCGCCCGCCCCGATCTGACCGCGCAGAAGTTCGTCGCCAATCCCTTTGCCGATGCCGCGCCGGGCGAACCGGTGCTCTACCGCACCGGCGATGCGGTCAGCATCGACGAAAACGGCGCAATCGCGTTCCACGGCCGCATCGACGATCAGGTGAAGATCCGCGGCTTCCGCGTGGAGCTGGGCGAGATCGAAGCCCGGCTGGCCGGCGAGCCGGGCGTTGCCCGCGCCGCCGTGGTGCTGCGCAACGACGACGGCCTCGACCGGCTCGTCGGCTTCCTCGTGGCGGCGCCGGGCACCACGCCGGACGCGGCCGCCCTGCGCACCGCGCTGGCGCGCACGCTGCCGGCCTATATGGTGCCCGCCCATCTGGAAATCGTGCCCGCGCTGCCGGTGCTCTCCTCCGGCAAGGTGGACCGCAAGGCCCTGAAGACCGCCACCCTCACCCTTGCCGCCCCGGTTGCCGCCGACGAGCCGGCAACGGCCACCGAGGCAAAGCTGCTGGCGGCGGCGCAGACGGTGTTTCCGGGGGCCGCGATCCCCATGGAGGCCGACTTCTTCCTCGATCTCGGCGGCCATTCCCTGCTGGCGGCGCGCTTCGTTTCCGCCGTGCGCGCCACCCCGGCACTGGCCGGGCTGACGCTGCAGGATGTCTACCGCGACCGCACGCTGCGGGCGATGGCGGCCGGCCTCGATGCCGCGCGCGCCGCCGCCGGCACCGGCGACGAGGCGCCCGACCTGTCCTTCACGCCGCCGCCGCTGCGCCGCCGCCTGCTGTGCGGGCTGGCGCAGGCGGCCACCCTGCCGGTGCTGTTCGCCCTTATGACGGCGCAGTGGCTCGGCGTGTTCGTCAGCTACATGCTGCTGACAAACGACGACGCCCCGTTCCTGACCGAGGCGCTGACGCTGACCGGCGTCTATATCGCCATCAACCTGCTGACCGTCGCCATTGCGCTGGCCGGCAAGTGGCTGATCATCGGCCGCACCCGGCCGGGCCGCTATCCGCTGTGGGGCGCCTATTATTATCGCTGGTGGGTGGTGCAGCGGCTGCTGAGCCTCGTCCACATCAAATGGTTCCAGGGCACGCCGGTGATGCGGGCCTGGATCCGGGCGCTCGGCGGCAAGGTCGGCCGCGATGCCCTGATCTACGAATACGAGTGCGGCGCCGTCGATCTCGTCACCATCGGTCACGATGCCTCCATCGGCGGCCATGGCGGCTTCGCCAACGCGCAGGTCATCGGCAACGAACTCGTCATCGGCACGCTGGAAATCGGCGCCGACGCCTATATCGGCTCCTCGGTGGTGCTCGGGCCGGATGTGGTCGTCGGCGAGGGCGCGGAGCTGGCGGACCTGACCGCCGTGCCGGCCGGCACCCGCATCGCCCCCTACGAGACATGGGACGGCTCGCCCGCCCGCTGCACCGGCAAGGTCGACCGCACGGCCCTGCCCGCCCACGCGCAGGCCGGCAGGGCGCAGCGCGCCGCCAACCTCGCCGTCTACCTGATGGCGATCCTCATGGTGCCGCCCCTCAGCCTCGTGCCGCTGATCCCGGCCTTCTATGTGTTCGACCGCCTCGACAGCGTCATCGAGCGCTCGACCGCCATCGACTATCACTGGTTCCTGCCGGCCATCGCATGGCCCACCACCCTCAGCCTGATCGCCCTCACCGTCGCGCTCATCGTGGTGCTGCGCTGGGTGCTGCTGCCGCGGGTGTCGGAAGGCGTCTATTCGGTTCACTCCGGCTTCTATGTCCGCAAGTGGCTGGTGGCGCTGGCCAGCGAGGTGACGCTCGATACCCTGAGCTCGCTCTATGCCACCGTCTACATGCGCGGCTGGTATCGCCTGATGGGGGCGAAGATCGGCAAGGGCTCGGAGATCTCCACCTCGCTTTCCGGGCGCTACGACCTCGTCGATATCGGCGACAACTGCTTCATCGCCGACGAGGTGCTGCTGGGCGAGGAAGACATCCGCCGCGGCTGGATGACGCTGAAGCCCGTCCACACCGGCGACCGCGTGTTCGTCGGCAACAGCGCCGTGGTCACGCCCGGCGCCACCCTTCCCGAGGGGATGCTGATCGGCATCAAGTCCAAGCCGCCGGTCGGCGATGCGATGCAGCCCGGCGAGACGTGGTTCGGCAGCCCCGCCATCCGCCTGCCGGTGCGCCAGCACTTCGACGGCGGTGCCGCGCGCACCTTCACCCCCTCGCTCGGCCGGCAGATCGGCCGGGCGGCCTTCGAGGCGGTGTTCAACCTCTCGGTCCCGACCGTGTCGTTCATCACCTTCGGCACGATCGCCATGGAACTGCTGGCGCCCAGTGTCGAGGCCGGCAACTACATGGTCGCGGTGCCGCTGTTCGTCGGCCTCGGCGTGGCCATGTCGGTGACGATGGCGCTGATCGTGGTGGCCCTGAAATGGCTGATGATGGGCACCTACCGGCCGCAGGAGAACCCGATGTGGTCGTGGTGGGCGCTGCGCACCGAGGCCATCGCGGTGATGTATTCCGGCATGGCCGCCCGCATGCTGCTCGACCTGCTGCGCGGCACGCCGATGCTCGCCTGGTCCATGCGGCTGTTCGGCGCGAAGATCGGCAAGGGCTGCTACATCGACATGACCGACATCACCGAGTTCGACTGCATCGAGGTCGGGGATTTCGTGGCCATCAACAACTACTCGGCCCTGCAGACCCACCTCTATGAGGACCGCGTGATGAAGGTCGGCCGCGTGCGCGTCGGCAACGGCGTGACCATCGAGGCCGGCTCCACGGTGCTCTATGACACCCACGTCGGCGACTTTGCCCGCCTTGGCCCGCTGACGGTGGTGATGAAGGGCGAATCGATCCCGGCGAACACCGCCTGGGTCGGCGCGCCGGCGGTGCCGCAGGCGCAGGCCGCCGGCCTTGCCGAAAAGGCCGCCGCCGCAGTGCGCCATGTGCCGGCCGCCCGCCCGGCGCTGGTCGTCGCCGCCGGCCACGGCGAGGCGGCGGCCCCGCGCCCCGCCCTGCCGAACGCCGCCTGACGGACGCCATGTTCCGCCTGCCCCTCATCCCCGCACCCCGGCAGCCGGCGGCAACGCCGGCTGCTGCCGCTGCGGGGGCTGCGGCCGTGCTGGTGGCCCTGCTGCCGGTCACGGCCCTGACGGAGGCCCACGAAGCCGCTTTTCTGGCCGTTCTCGACGCAGACGAAAAGGTCGCCGCCGGCCGCCGCCGCCTGGCCGGCGACCGGCAGCGCTACATCGCCAGCCACGCCCTCTGCCGGGCCATGCTGGCGGCCGCCACCGGCCGGCCGGCCGCCAGCCTGCGCTTTGCCGCAGAGCCCGGGGGCCGCCCGCAGCTGGCGGGCCGGCCGCCCGACGGGCTGCAGTTCAGCCTGTCGCGCACCGGCGGGCTGGTGGCCTGTGCCGTCTCCCGCGGGCCGGTCGGGCTCGATATCGAGGCGATGCTGGCGCAGAATGCCGATCCGGCACTGGCCGCCGCGCTTTTCCACCCCGACGAGCGCGCCCGCCTGACCGGGCTCACCGGCGCAGCCTATCGCAACGTCTTCTTCCGCATCTGGACGCTGAAGGAAGCCGTGCTGAAGGGGCTCGGCACCGGCCTTGCGCAGCCGCCGGAAAGCTTTGCCATGGCGCCCGGCGAACACCCGGCGCTCCTCACCCCGCTTCCCGGTCCGGCATGGCAGTTCGCGACGCGCTTTCCGCAGCCGGACGTGTGCCTTTCGCTGGCCTTTGCCGGCGGGCCGGTGGCGTGGTGCCGGCCATCGCCCGAAGCCCTCGTCCGCGCCCTTCAGGCCGGCGGCAGCAGGGTGTTTTCGGAAAGCTGAAGCCAGTCCGGCCGGTCGTCGTACATCTCGCGGACGAGCTGCTTGATCTCCTCGATGCGGCCGCTGTGGTCGTTGGCGCGATAGCTCATGATGATCGGCGAGACCGCGCGCGGATCGTCGACATGGCGATAGCCGACATCGAAGGTGCGCAGCCGCTGCGCCGAGGCCGGCACCAGCGCCACGCCCACATCGGCCGCCACCAGCCCCATCGCCGTCTGCAGCTCGCGCACCTCCTGAATGGCGCGCGGCCGCACGTTGCGGTCGGCCAGCAGCGACAGCACCTCATCGGCAAAACTCGGCCGCGGCTCGCTCGGATAGAGGATCAGCGTCTCGGCGGCCAGCTTCTCCAGCGCCAGCGGCCCGGTGCCGGAGGCTTCCGGGTGGCCGGCCGGCAGCGCGGCCACCAGCCGCTCCTTGCGCAGCACGATGCGCACCACCGCCGGATCGTTGAACCGCACCCGGCCGAAGCCGAGGTCGATGCGCCCCTCCTTCAGCGCCGCAAGCTGCTGCACCGACATCATCTCCCGGAACTCGATGTCGAGGTCCGGCCAGCGCCGGCGCATGCGGCGGGCCAGATCGGGCGTGCCGCCATAGAGCGTGGAAGCCACGCAGCCGATGACGAAGCGCTCGCGGTTTGAAGTGCCGATGCGGCGGGTGGCGGCGCAGGTCTGCTCCAGCCGGCCGAGAAGCTGCAGCGTCTGTTCATAAAAGAAGCGCCCGGCCTCGGTGAGGCGGATCGGACGCTCCGAGCGGTCGATGAGCTGCACGCCCAGTTCGTCTTCCAGTTGCTGGACCTGACGGCTCAGCGGCGGCTGGGCGATGTGCAGGCTTTCGGCGGCGCGGCAGAAATTCCGCTCGCGCGCCACAGCCGCGAAATAGCGCAGCTGGCGCAGTTCCATCCGTTCCTCCCATACCTTCCCGGTATCGTTTCAGACCGCATCGGTTTTGGATTTCTTTTCGTGCGGCACCTAAGAAGGGTTCCAGGACCATACAGGCGAAAGTCCCGAAAAACACGTAAAACACGAACACGCCGGAAATTTTCGACATTACAGACCGTCCCGCGCGGCCCGGAGCCGCCACGGCCGGGCTGTGTCCGAAATCCGGCGGCGGGCCCGGAACGGCCTGCATGAAGGAGGAAGCCCATGCCCAGCAGTGCCACCCCGACCAGCGCCACCTCCGCAGAAACCTTCCTGAACGGATGGGAGAAGGCCGTCATCGCCCGTCTTGAGGCCTCGGTGGAGGAAGACGCGGCCACCGGCCACTATCGCTGCCGGCGCGATATCTTCACCGACCCGGAGCTGTTCGAGCTGGAGATGGAACACATCTGGGAGGGGAACTGGATTTACCTCGCCCACGAGAGCCAGATCCCGGAGAAGAATGACTATTTCACGACCTTTATCGGCCGCCAGCCGATCGTCATCGCCCGCGACCGCACCGGCACCCTCGGGGCCTTCATCAATGCCTGCTCGCACCGCGGCGCCATGCTGTGCCGCCACAAGCGCGGTAATCGTTCCACCTATACCTGCCCGTTCCACGGCTGGACGTTCTCCAACACCGGCCGCCTGCTGAAAGCCAAAGACCCGGACGGCGCCGGCTATCCGGAGAGCTTCAGCAAGGAGGGCTCCCACGATCTGACGAAGGTCGCGCGTTTCGAGAACTATCGCGGCTTCCTGTTCGGCAGCCTCAACCCCGACGTGCCGCCGCTGAAGGACTATCTCGGCGAGGCCGCGCGCATCATCGACATGATCGTGGATCAGTCGCCGGAGGGGCTGGAGGTGCTGCGCGGCTCTTCCACCTATGTGTACGACGGCAACTGGAAGGTGCAGACTGAAAACGGGGCCGACGGCTATCACGTCACCTCGGTGCACTGGAACTATGCCGCCACCACCAACGCCCGCAAGGCGGCGGCCGCCGCCGCTGCCGGTATCGACCCGGTGCGCGCCATGGATGCCGGCTCGTGGGCCAAGCAGGGCGGCGGCTTCTATTCCTTCGAGAACGGGCACCTGCTGCTGTGGACGCGCTGGGCCAACCCGGAAGACCGCCCGCTGGCCGAGCGCCGCGCCGAGCTTGAGGCCGCCTATGGCGAGGCGATGGCCGACTGGATGATCAGCCGCTCGCGCAATCTGTGCCTCTATCCCAACGTCTACCTGATGGATCAGTTCTCCTCGCAGATCCGCGTCTACCGCCCGCTGTCGGTCGACCGCACCGAGGTGACGATCTACTGCATCGCCCCCAAAGGCGAGAGCGCGGAGGCCCGCGCCCGCCGCATCCGCCAGTACGAAGATTTCTTCAACGCCTCCGGCATGGCGACGCCGGACGATCTGGAGGAATTCCGCT
>NZ_DAISHT010000091.1:0-13252 GCF_036822375.1 Pseudoxanthobacter sp.
GCCAGCGGATTGCCGCCGAAGGTGGTGCCGTGGCTGCCCGGCGTCATGCCGGCGCAGGCGGCCTCGGTGGCTAGGCAGGCGCCGAGCGGGAAGCCGCCGCCGATGCCCTTGGCGATCGCCATGATATCCGGCGTCACCCCGGCCCAGGAATGGGCGAAAAGCTCGCCGGTGCGGCCGACGCCGGTCTGCACCTCGTCGAAAATCAGCAGCAGGCCGTGGCGGTCGCACAGATCGCGCAGCGCCCGCAAATCCGCATGCGGCACCGGACGCACGCCGCCCTCGCCCTGAATGGGCTCGATCAGGATGGCAGCCGTCTCCGGGCCGATGGCATCTTCGGTGGCGGTCAGGTCGCCGAACGGCACCTGATCGAAGCCATCCACCTTCGGCCCGAAGCCTTCCAGATATTTCGCCTGCCCGCCGGCCGCGATGGTGGCCAGCGTGCGGCCGTGGAAGGCGCCCTCGAAGGTGAGGATGCGATAGCGCTCGGGCGCGCCGTTGACATAGTGATAGCGCCGCGCGGTCTTGATCGCCGCTTCCAGCGCCTCGGCGCCGGAATTGGTGAAGAACACGCGGTCGGCAAAGGTTTCCGCCGTCAGGCGCGCAGCCAGCGCTTCCTGCTGGGGAATGCGGAACACGTTGGAGACATGCCACACCTTCGCGGCCTGCTCCTGCAGGGCCGCCACGAGGCGCGGATGGGCATGGCCCAGCGAGGTCACGGCAATGCCGGACCCGAAATCGAGATAGGTTCGCCCGTCGTTGCCATGGAGCCAGGCGCCTTCCCCTCGCTCGAACGAGAGGTCCACGCGGGCAAAGGTCGGATAGAGGCTCGTGGAGGCAGGCGGAGCGGAATTCGACGAAACCATGGCAGCCGCAACGGAAAAAGGGGCCGTGCCCTGCCGCACGGCTCCGGTGCCGGAGCAGACTGGCTGGCGTTCGACCCTGCAAAGAAATGGTGCCGCCAGCGGCGGCACGGGGGACCTGTTCTTAAAGCCCTGCGCGGCCCGTTCTGTCAATGGCAATGGCAGGCCGGCGGCCGCGGCAACCCTGCGGCGCATCCGCCGCCCGCCCGCACCGGATCGCCGCCCGCTGGGGAAAAACGAAGGTGCCGCAGGGCAGCCATGCGGGCGGACTCTTGTCACGGAGTCACCCGATATAGTAGGAAAATGTTAACGGGTGCGCGAAATCTCGCGCGCATGTGTTCTTGCTCCTCACCTCCGCATCTGCGATGACGGCGGGCCCGGACGGACCGGGTTCCCCGCAGGCGGAACGGATTCCGATGGGGACCGGGAACGGTTGAAGCCGCAGGGCGGCCGGTGCAGAGGATGCTGCCGGCCCGCCGGATGCGTGCATGCGCCGGATCGGACCGCCGGATATGCGGCGGGCACCAGAGCTTGATGCCTGAGGAGTTTCAGCCCCGCAGCGGAGACCGTCCGCGCGGCAGAGCCGACTCCGGGCCTTTGACAGAATGCCGAAGTCGGCAACGACGAAGCGGAGAGAATGGCGATGTCCTGGAACGACGAACGGGTGGAGCTTCTGAAGAAGCTCTGGATCGATGGCATGAGCGCCAGCCAGATCGCCTCTTCGCTGGGTGACGTGACCCGTAACGCGGTGATCGGCAAGATTCACCGCCTCGGCCTTTCCAACCGCGCCCGCCCGGGGCAGGTCGGGGCGGGCGCCCCGGCCGTTGCCGCGGCAGAAGCCGCGCCCCAGCCGGCGGCCCAGCCGGTTGCGATGACGGCGGCTGTCGCCGCCGCCGTGAGCCAGCCGGCCGCGAGCCCGGCCATCAGCCCGGCGATGGCCGCGACGCCGGTTGCGGCGGTGGCGGTTGCACCGGCCCCGGTCATCCAGTCGCGCCCCAAGGGCAAGGTGCAACCCCCGGCCGAGCAGCCGGCCCGGACCGCCGCCAGCGCGCAGCGCCCGGTTCATTCCGCAGCCATCGGCAATGCCGCGCTGAAGGTGGAGCCGGTCTATCTGTCCGACTCCGTGCCGGTGGCCGTGCCGGCGCCGTCGCGCTCCAACGTCGTGGTGCTGGATGACCAGCGCGTCACCATCATGATGCTGACCGAGCAGAGCTGCCGCTGGCCGATCGGCGATCCCGGCAGCGAGGGCTTCTCGTTCTGCGGCAAGCGCTCGGAAACCGGCATTCCCTACTGCGCCCACCATGCGCGCATCGCCTACCAGCCGGTGGAACGCCGCCGCGACCGCCGCCCGGGCCACTGACGGCCCGGCAGAGCGGAACGGCGACTTACAGAACGGTGGCTTGCGGAACTGCAACCTGCGGAACTGCGGGCCACGCGGGAGACAAGCTGCACGGCGCCCGCCCCGGGCGCCGTTTTCGTTTGCACCGCGCTCCGGCTTCCGCGCCGCTCTTGCGGGCGCCTCTCTTACCGGTACCGGCGCCGGCATGCGGCTGCGGCGCGTGCGGTCAGGCGCCGGCCCGCACCACGGCGATGAAACGCTCGCCATAGCGCTCCAGCTTCGCCTCGCCCACGCCGGAGATGCGCGCGAACTCGGCCATGGAGCGCGGGCGCTTTTCGGCGATGTCGATCAGCGTGGTGTCGTGGAAGATCACATAGGGCGGCACGCCCTGCTCGCGCGCCAGCTCCAGCCGCAGCGTGCGCAATGCCTCGTAGAGCCGCTCGTCGGCCGGGTCGGACAGGGTCGCCGCGCGCTGGGTGCGGGAAGCCGCCTTCTGGCCGCGTCCCGGCCGGCGGGCGCGCACCTCCTCCTTCAGCTCCACCCGCCGCTCGCCCTTGAGCACGGCGCGGAAATCCGGGCCCGGAAAAAGCCCGCCGTGGCCCTCCACGTCCACCACCACGATGCCGCCGGCCACGAGCTGGCGGATGACCGAGCGCCAGGTCTCGCGGTCGAACTCCCGCCCGCAGCCGAACGTCTTCAGGCCGTCGTGGTTGAGCTGGCGCACGCGCTCGGTGGCATTGCCGGTCAGCACGTCGATAATGTGGACGGCGCCGAAGCGCTCGCCGGTGCGCAGGATGGCCGAGAGCACTTTCTGCGCCGCCTCGGTGCCGTCGAAGGTCTTGACCGGCTCAAGGCAGTTGTCGCAGTTGCCGCACGGTTGCGGATAGGTTTCCTCGAAATAGGCCAGCAGCACCTGCCGGCGGCAGCGCGCGGTCTCGCAATAGCCGATCAGCGCATCGAGCTTCTGCCGCTCGATGCGTTTCTGCGCGTCGGGAGCCTCGGAATTCTCGGTGAACTGCACCAGCTTGGCGACATCTTCCATGCCGTAGAGCAGCAGTGCCTCGGAGGCGAGCCCGTCGCGGCCGGCACGGCCGGTTTCCTGATAATAGGCCTCCATGCTCTTCGGCAGATCCATGTGCACGACGAAGCGCACGTCCGGCTTGTCGATGCCCATGCCGAAGGCGATGGTCGCCACCATGATCAGACCCTCTTCCTTCAGGAAGCGATCCTGATTGGCGGCCCGGGTCTCCTTGTCGAGGCCGGCATGGTAGGCCAGCGCCGGGCGGCCCTCGGCCGAGAGCGCCCCGGCCAGTTCCTCCACCTTCGCCCGGCTCATGCAGTAGATCACGCCCGCCTCGCCGCGGTGGGTATCGAGGAAGGCGCGCAACTGGTTGCGCGGGCTGGCCTTCGGCGTCACGCGGTAGCGGATGTTGGGCCGGTCGAACGACGACAGGAACACCCGCCCGTCCTGCAGGTTCAGCCGCTCCAGAATGTCGCGGCGGGTCGGGCCGTCGGCGGTGGCGGTCAGCGCAATGCGCGGCACGCCGGGATAACGCTCCGCCAGCACGGTGAGGCGGCGATATTCGGGGCGGAAGTCGTGGCCCCACTGCGACACGCAGTGCGCCTCGTCGATGGCGAAGAGCGCGATCTTCACCCGGTCCAGCAGGGCGAGAAAACCCTCCGTCAGCAGCCGTTCCGGGGCGACATAGAGCAGATCGAGCCGGCCGGCGACGAGGTCGCGTTCCACCGCCCGCACGTCGGCAAAGTCGAGGCTGGAATTGAGCATCGCGGCGCTGACGCCGAGCTGGCGCAGCGCCTGCACCTGATCGTGCATCAGCGCGATCAGCGGCGAGATGACGATGGCCGTGCCCGGCCGGCACAGCGCCGGCACCTGATAGCACAGCGACTTGCCGCCGCCGGTCGGCATCAGCACCAGCCCGTCGCCGCCGTTCACCACATGCCCGACGATCTCGGCCTGCATGCCGCGGAAGCCGGAGAAGCCGAACACGGACTTCAGCACGTCGAGCGGGCGCGGGGCGGGGCTATCGAAAAGGGCAGCGGTCATCGGGCCTGAGGGGTGTGCGGCGAATCGGACGATGCGAGAGGGTTAACACGCCCGGCACCGGCAGGGGACATCACGGCCGGCGCTTTTTTCCCCGCGCGGGCGCCGGGCGCTGGCAGGCGGCGCAGAAGAAGGTCGAGCGGCCGTTCTGCACCATGCGTTCCACCGGCGCGCCGCAGCGCGGACAGGGCGCTCCCTCCCGGTCGTAAACGGCGAAGGTGTGCTGGAAATAGCCGAGCGACCCGTCGGCCTGAATGTGGTCGCGCAGCGTGGAGCCGCCGGCCGCCACCGCCTCTGTCAGGACCGAGCGGATCGCCTCCGCCAGCCGGGCCGCGCCGGCAGTGGGCCGGCCGGCGGCATCGGCGAGCACGGAGGCCGGTGCATCGGGGGCAAGGCCCGCCCGCCACAGCGCCTCGCACACATAGATGTTGCCGAGCCCGGCGATGCGCTTCTGGTCCAGCAGGGCGGCCTTGAGCGACACCGAGCGGCCGGCGAAGACCTGTGCCAGCCGCTCCGGCGCCAGTTCGTTGCCGAGCGGCTCGATGCCAAGCCCCGCCAGCAGCGGGTGGGAGAACGGATCGGCGGCGTCCGCCATCACCATGAAACCGAAGCGGCGCGGGTCGTTGTAGGTGACGCGCATTCCGCCTTCCATATGGAAAACGACGTGGTCATGGGCGGCGGCCTTGGCGCGCGGATGGTGGAAGGCGCCGGGCGAGCGCGCCGCTTCCTGCGCCGCCGCCCCGGTCTCGATGCGGAACGAACCGGACATGCCGAGATGCAGGATGACCGCCTGCGGCCCCTGCCCCTCCCTGCCCTCAAGGCGCATCAGCAGATATTTCGCCCGCCGGTCGAGCGCGGCGATGCGGCAGCCGGCAAGGCGGGCGGCGAACCCTTCGGGAAACGGAAAGCGCAAATCCGGCCGGCGCACCTCCAGCGACAGGATGCGGCGGCCCTCCATGACCGGCGCAAGGCCGCGGCGGACGGTTTCCACTTCCGGCAATTCGGGCATTCGGCTTCTCCCGTTCCGGCCCTGCCGGGCCGCCCCCCTGTGCGGGTGAGACACGCGGCCCCTGCATGGCGCACTGTCGCATGGGGCGACACACGAGATAGCGCGCGCGAAGGGCTTCCGCTATGGTCGCGCCCCAAGCGGCGCCCCGAAGCGGGCGCTTCAAGGCGCAAAGGCAAGGCGGATGGACGCGGAATTCGGTTTCAGGCGGGTGGCGCTGGAAGAAAAGCAGGGCCTCGTCGACGACGTGTTCCACAAGGTCGCGCGCCGCTACGACATCATGAACGATCTGATGTCCGGCGGCCTGCACCGGCTGTGGAAGGATGCGATGGTCTCGTGGCTGTCGCCCCCGCGCTCCGGCCCGAAGGGCTCGTTCAGGGCGCTGGACGTGGCCGGCGGCACCGGCGACATCGCCTTCCGCATCGTCGAGCGCTCGCACCGGGTGGCCGAGGCGACCGTGCTCGACATCAACGGCGACATGCTGGCCGTCGGCGCGGAGCGGGCGCACAAGCGCAAGCTGGACGACAGCGTGACCTTCGTGGAAGCGAACGCGGAAAGCCTGCCCTTCCCCGACGCCACCTTCGACAGCTACACCATCGCCTTCGGCCTGCGGAACGTGCCGCGGCGCGAAGTGGCGATTGCCGAGGCCTTCCGCGTGCTGAAGCCGGGCGGGCGCTATCTCTGCCTCGAATTCTCGCACGTCGACGTGCCCGGCCTCGACAAGATCTACGATTTCTATTCCTTCCGCGTCATTCCCGGCCTCGGCCGGATGGTGGCGGGCGATGGCGAACCCTATCGCTATCTGGTGGAATCGATCCGCACCTTCCCCAACCCCGAGCGGTTCGCCCAGATGCTGCGCGATGCCGGTTTCGAGCGGGCCGACTACCGCCTTCTTTCCGGCGGGATCGCCGCCATTCATTCGGGCTACAAGCTCTGATGCCGCGAGGCGTCCGGCCGCCGTCGCAGCCGGACGCCTGATTTCTGCCTGCTGCGACTTCTGCCTGCTGCGACTTCTGCCTGCCTCCCTGTCTGTCTGCCTGCCTTGCCGGATTCGATCTTCATGGCCATTGCCGTCACCCCGCTCATCCGCCTTGCCCGAGCCGGCTTCGTGCTGGCGCGCGAAGGGGTGTTTGCCCTGGTGCCGCCGATGGACCTGCCGCCGGCCGCCCGGCTGGCGCTGCGTCTGGTGCGCATGATCGAGCGCGGCGACGCCCGCCAGACGGAGGCCGCCCAGCGCCTGACGCAGGCCTTCAACCGCCTCGGGCCGTCTTATGTGAAGCTCGGCCAGTTCCTCGCCACCCGGCCCGACGTGGTGGGCAAGGAGGCGGCGGCCGAACTCTCGCTGCTGCAGGATCAGGTGCCGCCGGTGCCGGATGCGGAGGCGCGCAAGGCGGTTGCCGACGCTCTCGGCGGGCCGGTGGAAAGCCGCTTCAAGGTGTTCGGCCCGGCGCTTGCCGCCGCCTCCATCGCGCAGGTGCACAAGGCGATCGCCGTCGACCACGAGGGCCGCGAGCACACCGTGGCCGTGAAGGTGCTGCGCCCCGGTGTGGCCGCCGCCTTCACCCGCGAACTGGCGAGCTTCTACATGGCCGCCCGGCTGGCGGAACGCTTCGTCGCCCCCGCCCGGCGCCTGAAGCCGGTCGCGGTGGTCGACACCCTCGCCCGCTCGGTGATGCTGGAGATGGATCTGCGGCTTGAGGCCGCCGCCCTCTCCGAAATGGCCGAGAACACCGCCGGCGATCCGAGCTTCCGCGTGCCGTCGGTGGACTGGGTGCGCACCGCGAAGACCGTGCTCACCATGGAGTGGATCGACGGCATCCGCCTGTCGGAAACGGAGAAGCTGGAGGCGATCGGCGTCGACCGGGTCCAGCTTGCCGCCACCATCATCCAGTCGTTCCTGCGGCAGGCGGTGCATGACGGGTTCTTCCATGCCGACATGCATCAGGGCAACCTGATGGTGGATCAGAGCGGCGTTCTGGTGGCGCTCGATTTCGGCATTACCGGCCGCCTCAACGAGGCGGAGCGGCGTTTTCTGGCCGAGATCCTCTATGGCTTCATCACGCGCAACTACCACCGCGTGGCCGAGGTGCACTTCGAGGCCGGTTATGTGCCGGCCTCGCAGGACGTGGACGTGTTCGCGCAGGCGCTGCGCGCCATCGGCGAGCCGATCCGCGGCCACAGCGCCCGCGATATTTCCATGGCCCGTCTCCTCACCCAGCTTTTCGAGGTGACGGAGATGTTTGCCATGACGACCCAGCCGCGCCTGATCATGCTGCAGAAGACCATGGTGGTGGTGGAAGGCGTCGCCCGCTCGCTCGACCCGGAACTCGACATGTGGCGCACGGCCGAGCCGGTGGTGGGCGACTGGATCGCGCGGCGCGTCGGTCCGCTCGGCCACCTTCAGGCGGTCGGCTCCGGTTTCGGGGCGCTCGGCAAGCTCGTCGCCGACCTGCCGGTGCTGGCCGAACGCAGCGAGCGGCTCTCCGCGGCGCTGGCCGACATGGGCGAGCGCGGGCTCGTGCTTTCGCCGGAAACGCTCGACCGGCTGGCCGCCGCCGAGGCACGGCGCACCCGCTCCGGCCGCATCGCGCTGTGGATCGGGGCCGTCGCACTCGTCGCCATCGCCCTCAAGGTGGTGTTCGGGCTCTGAGCCCTCAGGCGGCCGGGCGGCGCGTCAGCGCCAGCAGGATGCCGAAGCCGACCATCATCGCCCCCGACGAGCGGTTGAACCACTTCAGCACGCGGCCCTTGTCCAGCATGTGGCTGAAGCGGGCGCCAAGGGCGCCATAGGCGGCGATGCCCACGATTTCCAGCGCCAGAAACGTGGCCGAGATGACGACGAAGCTGCCGGCATAGGCCTGCGGGTTGACGAACTGCGGAAAGAAGGCGGTGAAGATCAGGATCGCCTTGGGGTTGCCCGCCGCCACCCAGAATTCCTGCCGCTGCAGGCTGGCCATCGGCCGCTTTTCCGCAACCCCCACCAGTGCCGCGATGGGCGCGCGGGCGCGCAGAATCTTCACGCCCAGCCACACCAGATAGGCGGCACCGGCAAACTTCACCACCGAGAACGCCACCTCGGAGGCCGTCAGCACCGCGCCGAGGCCGATGGCGGTGATGGCGATCATGATGACGAACGCCGCCAGCCGCCCCACGGAGGCCCCCACCGCCGTGCTCACCCCGCCGCGCGCACCGTTGGTCAGCGCCAGCAGGTTGTTCGGCCCGAAGGCGAGATTGAGCGCGAAGCAGGCCGGCAGGAAGACGAGGAAGGTATCAAGCGACATCGGCGCGCGCGCCGGCATCAGATCGGCAAGGGCAGGCAGAAAGGACGGGAGCACGGTCATCGCAGCACGCTGGCGGACAGGAACGGAAGAAGACGCGGAGGAGGAAAGCGGGCGGCTCCCGGCAGGGGAGGTTCGCCCGTCGCCACACTCGCGCCGCGCGCCGATCCGTTCAAGCGCTTTGTTGGCCGGCCGGGCCTGCCCGGCGCCGCTCAGGCGATATCCGCCACCGCCTTTATCATGCGCTCCAGATCCTGCGGCCGCGAAAGGCGGTGGTCGCCGTCCTTGACCAGCGTCACCACCACATCGTCGCGGGTCAGCCGGTCGACGAGGCGCAGCGCATGGCGCCACGGCACATCGGCATCCTCCACCCCCTGCAGGATGTGCACCGGACAGCCGGTGGCGATTTCGCCGGTGAGCAGCCGGTTGCGGCGGCCGTCCTCGATCAGCGCGCGGGTGATGATGTAGGGCTCGTCGGAATAGTCCGAGGGCTGCGCGATGAAACCGTCCGACAACAGGCGGGCGCGGGTCTGTTCGTCCATGGCGGCGAACATCAGATCCTCGGTGAAATCCGGGGCGGGTGCGATGAGCACGAGGCCGGCGGCGGGGCGGCCTTCCGCCGCAAGAGCACGCGCCAGAAGCAGCGAAATCCATCCGCCCATGGACGACCCGACAAGAACGACCGGGCCGTGGACGCAGTGTTCCAGAACGGCGCGGGCCTCCTCCGCCCAGCGGCTGATGGTGCCGTCGGTGAACGAACCGCCGGAGCGGCCGTGGCCGGAATAATCGAAGCGGATCAGCGCCCGGCCGGTCTCTTGCGCCCAGCGGTCCAGCGCCTCGGCCTTGGAGCCGGTCATGTCGGACCGGAAGCCGCCGAGGAACATCACCGCCGGCCGGCCGGCGCCGGCGGCCGTGGCGGGACGCACCAGAACGGCAATGGCGCGGGCCGCCGCGCCGCTGCCGGCCGTGAGGCTGAGGGCTTCGGGTTCGCTCATGGTTCAGGCCCTTCCGCTGCTGTGCCGGCCCGCCGGAAACCCGGCCGCCGGCGGCTCCACCTGCGTGCCGGCGTTGTGCACCGGCTTGCCGGCGGCGGCAAGAGCGTGGCAAGCAGGCAGCGTGGCAAGCAGGCGGGCGCGGCAGACAGGCGACAGGGCGGGCCACCGGCCGGCGAGGGAGTTTCATCATGACCGAGGGCAGCACGGGCACCGCAGACGCGACCGGCGCCGGCACGGGCGGCCGCGCGCGGCCGACCATTCTGCAGGTGGTGCCGTCGCTGGAAACCGGCGGGGCGGAACAGACCGCGCTCGACGTGGCGGCCGCCATCGTGGCGGCAGGCGGGCGGGCCGTGGTCGCCTCCACCGGGGGGCGCATGGTCGCCGCGCTGGAAAAGGCCGGGGCCAAACACGTGCTGTTCCCCGCCGCCTCCAAGAATCCGGTCACCATGATCGGCAATATCGGCCGCCTCGCCCGGCTGGCCGTGAGCGAGGGGGCCGACCTGATCCATGCCCGCTCGCGGGCGCCGGCCTGGTCGGCGCTGTTCGCCGCCCGGCGGACCGGCCTGCCGTTCGTCACCACCTTCCATGGCGCCTACAAGGAAGCGGGCGTTCTCAAGGGGCTCTACAACTCCGTCATGGCGCGCGGCGACCGCGTGATCGCCAATTCCGACTGGACCGCGCGGGAGATTCTGGCCCGCCACCCGGCGGCGGCCGGGCGCATCGTCACCATTCCGCGCGGCTCCGACCTCGCCGCCTTTGCGCCCGGCGCGGTGGCGAATCGCCGGCTCGAAGCGCTGAAGGCGGCCTGGGGCCTGGCGCCCGATGAACGGGTGGTGCTGGTGATGGCCCGGCTGACGAGCTGGAAGGGGCACAGCACGGTGATCTCCGCCATGCGCATGCTGCGCGAGCGCATGCACGGCGATGCCGCGCTTGCCGCCCGGCTCGGCAACGTCGTCGCTGTCTTCGCCGGCGATGCGCAGGGCCGCGAGAGCTACCGCGCCGAGCTTCTGGCCCAGATCTCCGCCGACGAACTCGACGGCCGCGTGCGGCTGGTCGGCCACTGCAGCGACGTGCCGGCAGCGATGACGCTGGCCGACGTGGTGACGGTCGCCTCGGTCAAGCCGGAAGCCTTCGGCCGCGCGGCGGTGGAGGCGCAGGCCGCCGGCCGGCCGGTCATCGCCACCGATCTCGGGGCGGCGGCCGAAACCGTGCTGGTGCCGCCGGCTGTGACGGAGGCCGGCCGCACCGGCTGGCGGGTGCCGCCGGGCGATGCCGCCGCGCTTGCCGAAGCCCTCGCCATGGCGCTGGCGCTGCCGCCGGAAGACCGCGCGCGGCTTGCCGCCACGGCGATCGCCCACGTCGGGGCAGAGTTTTCGCTGGAACAGATGACGCGGCGGACCCTTGCGGTCTATGACAGCCTTCTTGAGGGGCGCGGCAAGGGCTTCAACCCGTCGTGAGGCCCTGAAATGCGCTGCCGGATGGCCGGCGGTGCGCAAAATTGTTGACTTCTGCGGCAATTATCAGAAACATGCCGCGCGTTATTCAGCGATCGCCCGCCGGTCGCTCTGGCCTCGGCGCCCGGCGTTCGGGGCCGGTTGCGCTGCCTGCGATCCGTCGCAGGGCAACCGGACACACCGGGCCCATGGCCGGCATCGCCGGGCAGCACAGTCTGCGGCGCGCCGGAGGCCCTCCGACACGACCGCCGTTTCGTCATCGGCTTGAGGAGAGCACGACCATTCGCCGTCCGTTCCGCGCACCACCGCCCACGAAAGAGGGGCCGCGCATCAACCACGAGATCCGCATTCCGCAGATTCAGCTGATCGACGCCGAAGGCACCAATCACGGTGTGATTTCGACGTCCGAGGCTCTTGCCATGGCCGAGGCCGCCGGTCTCGATCTGGTCGAGATCGCCCCGACTTCTGTTCCGCCGGTCTGCAAGATTCTCGATTTCGGCCGCTTCAAGTACCAGTCGCAGAAGAAGGCCGCCGAGGCGCGCAAGAAGCAGAAGACCGTCGAGGTCAAAGAAATCAAGATGCGCCCGAACATCGACACCCACGACTACGAGGTGAAGATGCGGGCGATCCTGCGGTTCTTTGAGGAAGGCGACAAGGTCAAGGTCACGCTGCGGTTCCGCGGCCGTGAAATGGCCCATCAGGATCTCGGCATGAAGCTGCTGGAGCGCGTGCGCGACGAGCTGACCGAGACCGCCAAGGTCGAAGCCGAGCCGAAGCTTGAAGGCCGGCAGATGATCATGGTGCTGGCCCCGCGCTGAGCGCGGGCCCGCTGCCCGGCCGCGCCCAGCGGCCACGGCAGCAGCAACAGAACCTGCGGCGCGGAGGGTCAGCCCCCCGCGAACCCGCACAAGACCTGCCGGCCGGTTCATCCGCCGCCGGCAAACGTCTCAGGAGCGTGGATGTTCGGATCGAAAGAGACCCGCTGAGGCCCTGCCGGATGCGGCAGGGGCGAGAAGCCCGACGGTGCAGGCTGCACCGGCGGCCCGCTGACGTGCGGTCTCGTTTCTCTTTGGTTTCGATCCTTTTCCATGAATCTGTCCCGTCCCGAGCAGCGCATTCTGCATGCGCTCGCGCAGGGTGGCTGCATCGTGCCCGAGCACGACGGCAACGCCCGCAAACCCGTCTCCGCCGACTGCATCACACGCGAAGGCTGGCATTTCGCCTGTCCGCTCGCGCTGTTCCGTCGCCTGAAGCAACGCCGCTTCATCGCCTCGGCGAACGGCGGCCCCTACCGCATCACCCAGCGCGGCCTGATCGCGGTCCGCGCCCAGCCCGACAACCGCTGACGCACCCCGCCGCCGGCCATGGCCCCGCGCAGGGGCCGCGGCCGGCGGCAGAACCCGGCAGCAAAACCCTTTTGCCGCGCTCTCGATGCCGCCGGCCGTGTGCTATCGTGCCGGATGCGCAGCGCGATGCGCCCGGCCCGCCCGCCCAACGTGTCTTCCGGGGAACGAACCCTCATGAGCCTCTCCACGCTCTATTTCAGCTTCAATGGCCGCATCGGCCGCAAAGCCTACTGGCTGGGGCACATCGGCCTCACCGTCGCCACGGCCGTCATAGCGGGCATTCTGCTGGCGGTGTGGGGCGAGGCGCTCACCGGGGCGGTCGACGGCATGGCCTTCGAGCTGGTCAGCCTGCCGGCCGGCGCGCTGATCGCCACACTTGTGCTCGAAATCGTCTTCACATTCGCGTCGCTGGCGCTGACCGTGAAGCGCCTGCACGACCGTGGCCGCACCGGCTGGGTGGCTCTCGTCTTCTACGCTCCGGCATGGCTCAACAACATTCTCAGCCAGAGCTCCGCCGAGGGCATGGTTTTCTATCTCGTCAGCGTGTTGTCGCTGATCTCTTTTCTTGCCGTCATCTGGTTTTTCATCGAACTCGGATTCTTTCGCGGCACCGTCGGTCACAACGAATACGGTCCCGACCCGCTGGCCTGAGCCGAGGGTGCGTCTTTGGAGTCCGAATGAGCGGCCCCGCCGCCCGCCTAAGCGGATAAATTGTCTGCCGGATGGCATCCGCGCGGAAAATGCCGCCTTTTGTCTGAATTGTCCCGCTTGATTACGCCACAAAGACGGTCTTATATATCGTCCGTCGAAATTGGCCGGATTTCATGGCAGCTTCGCCCCCCGACGGTCAGCGGTGGCCGCGTCCGGGTCGCTCCACGAATTTTGTTCCAATCATCGCGCAAGCCGATTGGA